>NZ_JAIQLH010000020.1 GCF_020037025.1 Streptomyces huiliensis
CGCAAGAAACGGGAAGGGGCGGGACTGGGGCAAACTCACCCCGCGGCAGCGGCGACCGCCGCCACATCACCATCCCCGGCGCCCCCCGCCACCTCCCGATGATCGAAAGCGATCAACGGATCCCCCGTCAGCGGATGCTCCACCACCGCGGCCCGCACCCCGAACACCTCAGCCAAAAGCTCCGGCGTCAAAACCTCCCGCGGCGCCCCCGAAGCCACCACAGCCCCCTCATGCAACACATGCAACCGATCACAAAGCGACGCCGCCGCATTCAGATCATGAAGGGACAGCAACGTCGTCCGCCGCTGAGCCCGCAGCAGCGCGAGCAGTTCGACCTGATGCCGGACGTCGAGATGGTTCGTCGGCTCGTCGAGAACGAGCACTTGAGGGTCCTGGGCGAGCGCACGGGCCAGAAGCACGCGCTGCCGCTCCCCGCCCGAGAGAGCGGAGAAGGAGCGGCCCCCCGCCCCGGCCAGCCCCACCCGCTCCAGCGCCGAGGCGACCGCCTCCGCGTCCGTCCGGTCCTCGCCCGCGAAGGCCCGCTTGTAGGGCGTGCGGCCCATGGCCACCACCGCGCGGACGGACAGCTCGAAGTCGCTGCCGCGCTCCTGCGGCAGCGCCGCCACCCGGCGCGCCGCCTCGGGGGCGGACAGCGAGCGGATGTCCGTACCGCCCACGAGCACCCGGCCGGCGTGCGGCTTGAGGTAGCGGTAGACCGTGCGCAGGACGGTGGACTTGCCGCTGCCGTTCGGGCCGACCAGGCCGGCGATCTCGCCGTCCTCGGCCAGCAGGTGGACGCCGGAGACGATCGTGCGCCCCGAGAGGACGACCTCCAGCTCCTCTATGGCGATGCGCATGCCCGCTATCCCCTCTCCAGGCGGCGGTCGAGCAGGTAGAGCAGGGTCGGGGCACCGATCAGGGCGGTGACGACGCCCACCGGAAGCTCCTGGTCCGGCAGAGCAGTCCTGGCCACCAGGTCGACCACCACCAGCAGGACGGCCCCGAACAGGGCGGCGATCGGCAGCAGCCGGCGGTGGGCGCCGCCGACGACCATCCGGCACACGTGCGGAACCATCAGCCCCACGAAGCCGATCGCCCCCGACACCGACACCAGCACACCCGTCAGCACACTGGTGACGACGAACAACTCCCGGCGCAGCCGGCCCACATCAACGCCCAGGCCGGCCGCCGTCTCGTCGCCCATCAGCAACGCGTCCAGCGCCCGGGCCCGGGCCACCAGTGCGGCCAGCCCCAGGCCGACGGCCACCAGGGGCGCCGTCAGCGTCGACCACTGCGCGCCCCCCAACGACCCCATCAGCCAGAACAGCACACCATGCGTCTGCTGGTCGTCGCCTGCCTGGAGCACCAGGTAGTGGGTGAACCCGGACAGGAACTGCCCGATGCCCACCCCCGCCAGCACCAGCCGCAGCGGCGAGAAGCCGCCGCCGCGCCGGGCCATCGCCCACACCAGGGCGAAGGAAGCCAGGGCCCCGGCGAACGCGGCGGCCGACAGGCCGAGCCCGAACGCGCCACCGGCCCCGGCCCCCAGGACGATCGCCGCGACCGCGCCCAGGGACGCGCCGCTGGAGATGCCCAGCAGGTACGGATCGGCGAGCGGGTTGCGGACCAGGGCCTGGGTGGCCGTGCCGACCAGCCCCAGGCCCGCGCCGACCAGCGCCGCCAGCAGTGCCCGCGGCACCCGCAGCCGCCACACGATCAGGTCGTGGGTGCCGGGCGCCAGGTCGTCGCCCGTCACCCCCCGGACCACCGCCGACCACACGTCACCCAGCGGCACCCGGGTCGACCCCAGGCACACCGAGGCGACCAGCGCCGCGACCAGCGCGACGGTCAGGATCCCGGCCACCAGGAACGTGCGCGGCGCGCGCTCGCGCTCCTCCCGTTCCTCCGCGGCCACCGCGAGCGTCGCCATCTACTTGACCCGGTCCGGGTGCAGGACGTGCGCGATCTCCCGCACGGTGTCCGCGCTGCGCACGCCCGCGATCGTCGTCCGCTCGGATCCGATGCGCAGGAAACGGCCTTCCTTGACGGCCTTGAGGTCCTTCGTGGCGGAGAAGGACTTCAGGAAGTCCTCCGCCTCGTCGAACGCCTTGCGGTTCGCCTCCTCGCCGCCCCGGTTGCGCACGGCCAGCTGGATGAAGTCCGGATTCTTCGCCACCACGTCCTCCCAGCCGACGGGCTTGAAGTCGCCGTCGCAGTCGGCGAAGACGTTGCGGCCCCCGCCCTGGGTGATGACGGCGTTGGCGACCTGCCGGTTGCACACGGCCATGGGCTGCTTGGTGCCGGCGTCGAAGTCGAAGAGGAAGTACGAGGGCCGCTTGTCCTCGGGCACGTCCTTGAGCGCGTCCCGGACGCCGTCCGTCTTCTTCCGCATGTCCGCCACCAGCTCGGCGGCCCGCTCCGACGTGCCGGTGACCCGGCCCAGCTCCTCGATGTCCGCCTCGATGCCCGACAGGTCGGTGCGCGGGGACTTGTTCTTGGCCGCGCACGCCGTCGACTTGAGGAAGATGTGCTTGATGCCGGCCGCCTTGAACTCCTCCGGCGTCGGCGCGTCGCCCGCGCCGCGCATGTTCTTCATGGAGGAGAACGAGTCGATGTAGACGTCCGCGCCCGAGCCCAGCAGCTTCTCCTTCGGGATCACCGTCTTGCCGAGCACCGGCACCTTGGCCGCCTGGTCCGCGAACTGCTGCGGCACCGCGCCCTTGCCGGGCGGGAAGCCCGTACCGGCGATCCGGTCGCCCGCGCCCAGCCACAGCAGCAGCTCCAGGGCCGCGGCGTTGCTCGTCACGATCTTCTTCGGCGCCCCGTCGAACGTCGTCTTCGCACCCATGCAGTCCGTGACGCTCACGGGGAAGCCCTTGCCGCCCTTGCCCCCGGAAGCGCCCTCCTTCCCGGCCTCCTCGCCGCTACCGCCGCCACTGCCACAGGCCGTCGCCGTCAGGGCCACCGCGGCCAGCACACCGCACCACGCACGAGGGCGCATGAGAAACACTCCAGGAGGTCGTTCCGGTGGGGACCGCTGGTGCGGGCCCTGACCAGTAGTCGGTCCGGGCGCCGATCGGGTTCCCGGCGGGTGCGGAGACGTGCGGCATAGCGGGCGCGGAGACGTGCGGCATAGCGGGCGCGGAGACGTGCGGCATAGCGGGCGCGGAGACGTGCGGCATAGCGGGAGCGGAAGGAGACGTACGGCATAGGGTGCGGTTGATCATGACTCCAGGAGGACGACCGATGCCCGACCGCACCACTCCCGAGCAGCTCCAGCCCATGCCCACCGACTGGCGGCGCGCCCTCGCCGTTGTCGCGCACCCCGACGACCTCGAGTACGGGGCCTCCGCCGCCATCGCCACCTGGCTCGACGGCGGCCGCACCTGCGCCTACGTCCTCGCGACGCGCGGCGAGGCGGGCATCGACACGCTGAGCCCGGCGGAGGCCGGGCCGCTGCGGGAGCGCGAACAGCGGGAGAGCGCCGCCGCCGTGGGCGTGGACACCGTCGAGTTCCTCGACCACGCGGACGGCGTCATCGAGTACGGCACCGCGCTGCGCCGCGACATCGCCGCCGCCGTCCGCCGCCACCGCCCCGAGCTCGTCCTCACCCTCAACCACCACGACACCTGGGGCGGGGTCGCCTGGAACACCCCCGACCACCGGGCCGTCGGCCGGGCCACCCTCGACGCCGTCACGGACGCCGGGAACCGCTGGATCTTCCCCGAGCTCGTCGACGAGGGCCTGACCCCGTGGAACGGAGTGCGCTACGTGGCCGTCGCCGGCTCGCCGCAGCCCACCCACGCGGTGGACGCGGGCGCCGGCCTCGACCGCGCGGTGGCGTCGCTCCTCTGCCACCGCACGTACATCGAGGCGCTCACGGACGAGGAGCCGGAGCGCTACTGCCGGACCTTCCTGGAGGGCAACATGGCGGCGGCGGGGGAGCGCTTCGGCGGCCGGCAGGCGGTCGCGTTCGAACTCTTCGGCCGGTGACCGGCGGCCGCTACAGCTTGCGGTAGGTGCGGGCGTCCTCGGCCGCCGCCAGGACGGCGGCTAGGTCGCCGCCCGCCGAGGCCGTCACCACGGCGGCGACGGCGCCCTCGACGAACGGCGCGTCCACCAGCCGGGTGTCCGCCAGTTCGCCCTCGCCGAGCAGCGACTTCACCGTGAGCACCGCGCTGCCCATGTCACACAGCACCACCACACCGGCCCCCGCGCCGGCCTCCGCGACCGCCGCCCGGACCAGCTCGGCGCTCGTCCCGACGCCCCCGTCGGGCAGCCCGCCGGCGAGCGCGACGGGCGCCGGGTCGCCGGTCCCGACCAGCGCGGCGGCCAGCCCGGCCGTGGCGGCGGCCAGGTCCCGGCTGTGCGACACGAGGACGACACCGACCCGGGCAGGGGCCGGGGGAGGCGCGTCGGCGGAGGCGTCCGCGCCGGCAGCCTCCTCCTTCTCCTGCCGCCGCGGGGCGAGCTCCGGGTACGTGGCCTCGGACAGCGCCGCGACGAGCAGCGCGGAGGAGGCCGCTCCGGGATCCTGGTGCCCGACGCTCCGCTCGCCCAGGTAGCTGGCCCGGCCGCGGCGCGCCCGCAGCGGAATGGTCGCCTCCGCACCCTCGGACGCGGCCCGCGCCGCGGCCCGCAGCGCCTCCGCCACTTCGCCGCCTTCCTCAAGGGCCGCGGCGAAGGCGTCGGCGGCGGGCTGGAGCGCGTCCACCATCGTCGCGTCCCCGGGCGCCGAGTCGCCCAGCCTGCGCACGCTCCGGACGGCAGCGGCCAGCGCCTGCCCCAGCGCCTCCGGCGCCACCACGGCGTCCTCGCCCAGCACCTTCCCCATCCGCCGGAACACCGTGCCGAACAGCGGGCCCGACGCCCCGCCCACCGTGTTCGTCAGATGCGCGCCCACGGCGGTCAGCAGCGCTCCGGGTGTCGACGCCGCCGCCACCGTCTCCGCTTCCGCGGCGGAGGTGAAGCCCCGCTTGAGGTTGGCGCCGTGGTCCGCGTCCCCGATGGCGGCGTCCAACTCGGTCAGGCGGTCGGCGGAGGCGACGACCACCTCGACGGCGCGGTCGAGGAAGCGGCGGAAGAAGGCGAAATCGAGCGGAACGGTGGTGGTCATGCGCGGCTCCTTGCCCCTGAGGAGCGCCCCTGAGGGCTGCCCCTGACGAACGGCTGCGTTCCGGGCCAGCGTAGGCGCGCGCGGACCGGGTCAGCGGACGACGTCGAACACGTTCTCCTGCGGGCCGTTCGCGTACACCTCGTGCTCGACGAGCCTCAGCCGCTGGGTGTCCTTGTCCGTGGAGCTGAAGAGCCGCTTGCCCGCGCCGAGCGGGAGCGGGAAGACGAGCAGGTGGTAGCGGTCGATCAGCCCGGCGTCGGAGAGGCCGCGGTTCAGGGCGGCGCTGCCGTGGACGATGACCGGGCCGCCCTCGGTCCCCTTCGGCGCGGCGACCTCGTCGAGGGAGCGCAGGATCGTGGTCTGGCCTGGCTTTGACGGCGGTTGGCATCCGGTGAGCGCTTTGGGCGCGCGCGCCGGCAGGCGACGTACCGGATGCATGATGACCCATCAGAACCCGCGGCCCGACTCTTGACCGCGTCGGAGACGCCTCCGAAACTTGGAGAGGTCTCCAAGTTTCCGGGAAGGGTGTGGGGCGGATGCCACCGGTCGAAGGAGGGCTGCGGGAGCGGAGCAAGGCCCAGCGGCGCGCCCGGATCCTCGACGCCACGCGCGAACTCCTGCGCGAGAACCCGGAATCGGTGATCAGCGCCGAGCGGATCGCCCGGCGGGCGGGGGTCGCCCCGGCCACCGTCTACAACCTGATCGGACCGCGCGACAGGATCTGGGAGGCGCTCGCCGCCGGCTTCATGGACCGGCTCGAACGCCGCCTCGCGGCGCCGGCGCGGGCAGCCGCCGAGGAAGCCGCCGAGGGGGCCCTCGATCCGCGGCGGGTCGTGGAGGCGACCGTCCGGCTGTTCGTGAGCGACCCGGTCGTCTCGCGCCGCATGGTGCGCGAGTGGGAGGCGAGCGGCCTGGTGTTCCGCCGCAGCCCGCTCACCCAGCTCGGCCGGGCGCTGGCGGACGCGCGGGCCCGGGGCCTCCTGCGCGCGGACGTCGACACGGACGCGCTGGCCGCCGCCGTCTCCACCTCGTGCGTGGGCGCGCTGCACCAGTGGGTCGCCGGCCTGATCGACGACGACCGGTTCCTCGCGCGCGCCGTGTTCGCGCTGGACGTCGCACTCGCCGCGGCGGCCGCGGCACCCCACCGCGACCGGTTCCTGGCACCGCTGCGCACCCGGGGCACGGCATGACGGCCGGCTTCGTGGGCGGCGGCGGGATCCGACTGGCCGCTGACGTGTGGGGCACGGCGTCCGCGCCGCCCCTCGTCCTGCTGCACGGCGGCGGCCAGACGCGGCACGCCTGGCACCGGGCCGGCCCCCGGCTGGCCGCGCTGGGATGGCGGGTCGTCGCCCCCGACCTCCGCGGGCACGGCGCCAGCGGATGGTCGCCCGACGGCGCCTACGACCTCGACCTGTTCGCCGACGACGTCCGGGCGCTCGTCACCGAACTCGGCGGCCGGCCGGTGCTCGTGGGCGCCTCCCTCGGCGGCCTGAGCTCCCTGCTCGCCGCCGGGGAGGCGCCCAGGGCGGCCGTACGCGCGCTGGTCCTCGTCGACGTCGCCCACCGGCCCGACCCCCGCGGTGCCCGCCGCATCGCCGCGTTCATGCGCCACCGCCCGGACGGCTTCGCCGACCCCGGGGAAGCGGCCGCGGCCGTCTCCGCCTACCTGCCCCACCGCCCGCGCCCGGACGACCCCGAGGGCATCCGGAAGAACCTCCGGCGCCACGGCGACCGCTGGGTCTGGCACTGGGACCCCCGCATGCCGGCCGCCTTCGAGAACCGCATGGACCCACCCGGCCTGTCCGACCGCCTCCTCACCGCCGCCCGCCGCACCGCCACCCCGATCCTCCTCGTCCGCGGCGGCATCAGCGACGTGGTCCCCGAGCACATCGCCGACCAGTTCTGCGCCGCCGTCCCCCAGGCCCGCTGCGTCGACGTCCCCGGCGCGGGCCACATGGTGGCCGGCGACCGGAACGAGCACTTCATCGACGCGATCGTCCCGTTCCTGGAAGGGGTCGGGTGAGGGCGGCCCGGATGCCGTGCCCGCGGGCGCGAGGCTACCGGTCCGGGCGTCAGCCGATGCCGGTGGCGGTCGACGTCAGGGACAGGAGCAGGGCGCCCAGGGCCCCCGCGGTGCCGTAGCGGCGGGGCTCGGGGCGGGGGTCGAGGTGGCGGACGTAGCGGGTGGTGGCGGTGGCGAAGGCCAGGCCGCCGGTG
The DNA here is from genome assembly GCF_020037025.1 of Streptomyces huiliensis. Taxonomy (GTDB): domain Bacteria; phylum Actinomycetota; class Actinomycetes; order Streptomycetales; family Streptomycetaceae; genus Streptomyces; species Streptomyces huiliensis. Next base: position 7,334 of record NZ_JAIQLH010000020.1, read on the forward strand.
ATGAACCACGGGCCCCAGAGGTAGAGGTACCAGGGCGTCAGGTCGGCCAGGTCGGGGGCGGCGGACAGCAGGCCGGTCTCGACCAGGAGTCCGTGTGCGACGAAGAGGCCGCCGTGCCAGACGAGGAGCACCGCGGCGCCGCCGCCGCAGAACGTCAGGAGGCGGCCGGCCCGGGGGCCGCGCCGGCGCGTCAGGCCGAGGCCCAGCAGGGCCCCGACGAGTTTCAGGAGTCCGGTCAGCCACAGGACGGCCACGAACCACGTCACCCGGTCCTCGGCGAGCCGGACGAGGGACGGCGACACCGTCGACCGGGCGCCGAAGGTGCTGCCCGCCGCCCAGACGAAACTGGGCACCGCGAACACGATCCCCCACGCCGCCGCGGCGAGCCCCGGCCACGCGCCGGCCGGGGAAAGCTTGATCATCATGAGGCCACCGTCGCGGAGCCGCGGCCGCACGGCGTCATGCGAACGGACGAGTGGCCTCCGCCGCGAGGCGGAACCGCCCTCAGACCCCCGGCAGGGCCCGCAGCCCCAGCCCGTCCGCCGTGATCGTGTCCGCCGTGACGAGGGCCTGCTCGGCCGTCACGTCCGTCATGAAGACGAAGGGCGGGATCACCGGGGGCGCGGGGAGGGTGTCGGGGGAGAAGGTGAGGCAGAGGAGGCCCTCCAGGCAGCCGTGGAAGCGGGTGAGGTACAGGGTCACCTCGCCCCGTAGCTGTAAGGAGCGTGCTTCGAGGGCGAGTTGGGCGGGCGCCCGGCCGCCGTCGCGGGTCCGGAGGCGGTAGTCGCTCAGTGAGGCGGCCCGCATTCTCAGGACGATCACGTTCAGGCGGCCCTCGGCCGTCGGGAGGCGTTCCACTCCCGCGAGCGTGAAGCCGTGCGGCGAGAAGCGGGAGGCCGTGACGGACGGGGGAGTGGCGGGAGCGGTGACCGGCTGTTTCCCGGATGATTCAGGAGCCGCCTCCGCGCGGCCCGTCGTCGGGGCGAGGGCGGCGGCCGTCAGCAGGACGGCCGGGAGGGCGACGGCGAGCGTGCGGTCGCCCCGGGGCGTCCAGCCGAAGCCCATCGCGCTCCCCGCGATGCCGAGCGCCATGCCCACCAGGAACCCGCCCAGGTTGGTGGCCGCGAACGACAGCACCGACAGGATCAGGGCGTTGACGCTGACGTAGTGCCGGGCCGACGGCACGAACCACAGGAACAGCCCCGCCGCGATCAGCGCCAGCCCGATGCCCAGCGCGGCCAGCCCGCCCAGCCCCAGGCTCACCAGCACGGTCACCGGCGACAGCGGGATCACCAGCAGCTCCGTCCCGCCCAGGACGAGGAGGGTGCCGGCCCAGAAGGGCCGGGTCCGCCGCCAGGACCGGAAGCGGCGGCGGGCGGGCCCGTCCGGCAGCCTCGGAAACGCCCGCGGCCGCCTCAGAAGCACTGGTCGCCGTCCAGGTTCACCTGAAGTTTGAGGCCCTTGAGCCGGAAGTTGCCGCCGGTGGCGGACCAGGCGTGCGACCGGACGCCGGCCACGGTCACCTTCCCGGCCTGGAGCCCGAACGCGCCGGCGTCCCCCTTCACTCCCGGCACCTGGTCGAGCGTCGACGCGTCCCGGCCGATCTGCGCCGTCCCGAACTCCGCGTCGCCGACGAGGTCCTCGCCGTCGATGACGAGGTCGCTCGCCGTCACCTCACCGGCCCGCCCGCCGGCCGTGAGCTTGAAGGTGACCTTGCCCAGCGGCGTGGGCACGGTGGCGGCCTGGCAGATGTCGCTCAGCCGCGCGTTCCCGATGCCGAGCAGCGCCACCGGATGCCCCTTGCCGTCGACGGACCGGTCCGTCTGCACGTACGAGGCCAGCCCGTCGCTGGTCAGCCTGCCGGATGACACCTGGAAGTGCGTACCGGAGACGGCGAACGAGGCCGCGAGCACGCCCTGCGCCATCCCCGTGGCCATCGCGCCCACCGCGAGCACCGCGGGCAGGGCGATCAGGGCAGTCCGCCGCCAGGCGGTACGGCCCTCCGGCGGGTTCCGGTGTGATCCGCTCGCCGCGTCGGCTCCACTCGCCGCGTCGGCTCCGCTCGCCGCGTCCGGTCCACTCGCCGAGCCTCTTCCGCCCGCCGCGTCCGGCCCGCTCACTGCGTCTGATCCGCTCACTGCTTCCTCCCGCGACTCAGGGAAGTGCGTGGTGTGCAGGTGGTGCCATACTGCGGATGTTCCCGTGGAGTTGGAGACTAGGGCCGATTTTGAACGATAGTCAACAGCGCGGAAGCGAGCGGGCGCGGGCGCGCCGGGCCGAACTCATCGCCGTCGGGCGGAAGCTGTTCGCCGACACGTCCTACGACGCCCTGTCCATGGACGACATAGCCCGGCACGCGGGCGTCGCCAAGGGGCTGATCTACTACTACTTCAGCAGCAAGCGCGGCTACTACCTGGCGATCATCGAGGACGCGGTCGCCGAGCTGGTCGAGCGCGCCCGGTCCACCCACGCCCTGCCGCCCGTCGAGCGCGTCCACCACACCGTCGACGGCTACCTGCGCTACGCCCGGCACCACCAGGCCGCGTACCGCGCCATCGTCACCGGCGGGGTCGGCTTCGACGCCGACGTCATCGCGATCCGCGACCGCGTCCGCGAGCAACTCCTCACCGCGATGGCCCGGGCCGCCTGGGGGCGCACCGACCTGCCGCCCGTCGCGCGCACGGCCCTCGTCGGCTGGCTGGCGGCGGTCGAGGGCATGACGCTCGACTGGCTCACCCGGAGCGAACCGCCCCGCGAGGTGGTGTGCGGCCTGCTGGTACGGGCGTTGGGGGATACGCTGCGGACGATCGAGGAGCACGAGCCGACCTGCCCCGCGCCGGAGCGCACGCGGCTGTAAGGCACCGGGGCCCCCCAACGGGCCATTCGGCGCGCGGCCGGGTGAAGTTTCCGGCGGGCCGGGGTATATGGGGTACAACGCCGTTAATGCCACGGCCGCACACCTCAGTTGGATCTGTCAACCCGTGACGAAGACCCCCCGATCAGGCATACTCCAAGCGCCACAGCCGCAGGTCACCCCCATTCCGCGACCCGGCACGGGACTGTCGACTGGGCATTACCGGCGGTACGGCCGACACCCAGGCCCCCGCCGCCTCAGCGCCCGACAGGGAGGAGAGCCGTCGCATGACCGACCACGGCCCGCAGCCGGTGGAGCGCCAGCTGCCCACCGAGGAAGCCAAGGACCTGCTCGCGCTGGTGCGCGACCTGGTGCAGCGGGAGATCGCCCCGCGGGCGGCGGCGGAGGAGGAGGCCGGGCACTTCCCCCGGGACCTCTTCCGGCTGCTGTCCTCGTCCGGGCTGCTCGGTCTGCCGTACCCGGAGGAGTTCGGGGGCGGTGAGCAGCCGTACGAGGTCTACCTCCAGGTCCTGGAGGAACTGGCGGCCGCGCGGCTGACGGTGGGACTCGGGGTCAGCGTCCACTCCCTCGCCTGCCACGCGCTCGCCGGCTACGGCACCAAGGAGCAGCGGGCGGAGCACCTGCCCGGCATGCTCGGCGGCGGGCTGCTCGGCGCGTACTGCCTCTCCGAGCCGCAGTCCGGCTCCGACGCCGCGTCCCTGCGCACCCGGGCCGTCCGGGACGGTGACGACTGGGTCCTCACCGGCACCAAGGCGTGGATCACCCATGGCGGCATCGCCGACTTCTACACCGTCCTGGCCCGTACGGGCGGCGAGGGCGCGCACGGCATCACCGCGTTCCTCGTGCCCGGCGACGCGCCGGGTCTGACGGCCGCCGCGCCCGAGCGCAAGATGGGCATGAAGGGCTCGCCGACCGCCCAGCTGCACCTCGACGGCGTACGGGTCGCGGACGCGCGCCGCATCGGCGACGAGGGCCAGGGCTTCCCCATCGCCCTCTCGGCCCTCGACTCCGGCCGGCTCGGCATCGCGGCCTGCGCCGTCGGCCTCGCCCAGGCGGCCCTGGACGAGGCGCTGGCCTTCGTCGCCGAGCGGCGGCAGTTCGGCCGTCCGCTCGCGGACTTCCAGGGGCTGCGCTTCCTGCTGGCCGACATGGCCACCCAGATCGAGGCCGGCCGGTCCCTCTACCTGGCCGCCGCCCGGCTGCGCGACCAGCGGCTGCCGTTCTCCCGGCAGGCGGCCATGGCCAAGCTCTTCTGCACGGACGCGGCGATGCGGGTCACCACCGACGCCGTGCAGCTCATGGGCGGGTACGGCTACACGGCGGACTTCCCGGCGGAGCGGTACATGCGCGAGGCGAAGGTCCTCCAGATCGTCGAGGGCACCAACCAGATCCAGCGGATGGTGATCGCCCGTCACCTGGCCGGGCCCGAGTCGCGGTAACCCGGGCCACACGAGTGCGGCCGGTCGGCGGACCGGCCGCCGCCGGGGCGGGCGACGGCGGCCGGTCCGCGTACGCGTTCGCGTCAGGACCGGTCGCGCGTCTCCGGCACCCGCACCGGGCGCGAGCCGGGCCCGCCGATGTGCGAGAACGGCTGCGTCCGCCAGTCCAGGCTCTCCGGCAGCGTGAGCAGCAGGGCCGTGTCCAGTTCCAGCGCGCCCTCGTCCTCACCGGCCGGCTCGGCGTCCTCCACGGCGCGCCCGGAGCCCGGGCAGACCGTGAGGCCGAACGGGTTCCACGGGGACGGGCAGAGGGCGTGCTCCGGAAGCTCCTCCTCATCGGCGAGCAGCGCGATCGGGCGGGCGCAGTCCGGGCAGGTCACCCGGAACATCGTGGTGAAGTCCACCGGCTCGTCGGGGCCGTACGGGCTGCAGTCGCCGTCGTTCTCCAGGCGTTCCAGGCTCGGCATGATCTTCGTTTCCCCCTCGGCTGGGCCTGGCCGGAGCGTCTCGGCCCCGGCCACAGCAAGCACTTCCCGTCGGCGGTCCGGGGTAATCGCCCCGGCCGGGGGGACACGGGCGCGGGCCTGTGGTGTTCGTCACGCGGTCCGCGCGCCCGCGGGGGGCGCCGACTGTGCCGGGCGCCGTGCGACGCAGTAGGTTGGCCGGTGTGGAGGAGCTCGACAAAGAGATCGTGGAACTGCTCGTCAAGGACGGGCGGATGAGCTACACCGACCTGGGCAAGGCCACCGGCCTGTCCACCTCGGCGGTGCACCAGCGGGTGCGCCGGCTCGAACAGCGCGGGGTCATCCGCGGGTACGCGGCGGTGGTCGACCCGGAGGCGGTGGGGCTGCCGTTGACCGCCTTCATCTCGGTGAAGCCGTTCGATCCGAGTGCTCCGGACGACATCGCGGACCGGCTTGCGGAGATTCCGGAGATCGAGGCGTGTCACAGCGTCGCGGGGGATGAGAACTACATCCTCAAGGTGCGGGTGGCGACGCCGCTGGAGCTTGAGCATTTGCTGGCGCGGATCCGGTCGTTGGCGGGGGTGTCTACGCGGACGACGATCGTCTTGTCGACTCCGTATGAGGCGCGGCCGCCGCGGGTTGGGTGAGCCCCTGACCCGCCCCTTCGCCGTTTCCGGGGGGCGAGCCCCCAGACCCCCGAAACCGCGCTCCGCGCGGTTGTCCTCAAACGCCGGACGGGCTGATTCAGCCCGTCCCGGGGGCCACCCCACCACCCCCGCGCACCCACCGCACCACCCGCCACGCCACACTGTTCCCATGAGCGAGCGCCCCCGAACCACCCTCCTCCGCAACGGCGACGTGCACAGCCCCGCCGACCCCTTCGCGACCGCGATGGTCGTCGAAGGCGGCCACATCGCCTGGGTCGGCTCCGAAGGAGCGGCCGACTCCTTCGCCGACGGCGTGGACGAGACCGTCGACCTCCAGGGCGCCCTCGTCACCCCCGCGTTCACGGACGCACATGTGCACACGACTGCGACCGGCCTGGCGCTGACCGGGCTGGACCTCTCCGGCGCGGCGACGCTCACCGAGGCCCTGGACCGCGTCCGGTCCCACGCCGCCCACCCCGGCGACCGCATCCTGCTCGGACACGGCTGGGACGCCTCCCGCTGGCCCGAGGGCCGGCCCCCGTCCCGGGCCGAACTCGACGCCGTCGCCGGCGGTCGGCCGCTCTACCTCACCCGGGCCGACGTCCACTCCGCAGTCGTCACCACCGCCCTCCTCGACCTCGTACCCAACGCCCGTGACCTGCGCGGGTTCACCCCCGACGGGCCCCTGACGGACGACGCCCACCACGCCGTGCGCGCCACCGCGTACGCCTCCGTCACCCCCGCCCAGCGCACCGAGGCGCAGCGTGCCGCGCTGGCCCGCGCGGCCTCGCTGGGCATCGGCTCGGTGCACGAGTGCGCCGGACCGCGGATCTCGTCCGAGGACGACCTCACCGGGCTGCTGCGCCTCGCCGCCGAGGAGCCGGGCCCCCGCGTCGTCGGCTACTGGGCCGAGGCGTTCACCTCCGCGAACGACGTGGCGAAGGTCAGGGAGCTGGGCGCCGTCGGCGCGGCCGGCGACCTGTTCGTCGACGGCTCCCTCGGCTCGCACACGGCCTGCCTGCACGAGCCGTACACCGACGCCCCCGGCGTCACCGGCACCGCGCACCTCGACGCCGACGCCATCGCCGCGCACGTCGCCGCCTGCACCGAGGCCGGCGTCCAGGCCGGTTTCCACGCCATCGGCGACGCCGCCCTCACCGCCGTCGTCACCGGCGTCCGGGCCGCGGCCGACAAGGTCGGCCTGGACCGCGTCCGGGCCGCCCGGCACCGGGTCGAGCACGCCGAGATGCTCACCCCCGAGCACATCGCCGCCTTCGCGGAGTTCGCCCTCACGGCCTCCGTCCAGCCCGCCTTCGACGCCGCCTGGGGTGACGACGAGGGCATGTACGCCGCACGGCTGGGCCGCGAGCGGGCCCGGACCCTCAACCCGTACGCGGCGATGTTGCGCGCCGGCGTGCCGCTGGCGCTCGGCTCGGACAGTCCGGTCACCCCGCTCGACCCCTGGGGCACGATCCGCGCCGCCGCCTTCCACCACACCCCCGAGCACCGGATCTCGGTGCGCGCAGCCTTCACCGCGCACACCCGCGGCGGCTGGCGGGCGATCGGCCGGGACGACGCAGGCGTGCTGGTGCCGGGGGCGCCCGCCGACTACGCGGTGTGGGAGGCCGCCGACCTGGTGGTGCAGGTCCCGGACGCCCGCGTCGCCAACTGGTCCACCGATCCCCGCTCGGGCACCCCGGGCCTGCCGGAGCTGCTCCCCGGCGGCCAACTGCCCCGCTGCGTCCGCACGGTGGTCGCCGGACGGACCGTGTACGCCGCCTGAGAACGGCCGAACGGGTGACGTCCGCGCGGCGCGTACCGCCGAACGACGTGCGGTCGGCCTGTCGCGCTGTGTCACCCCCTCCGCACTGACCTGCTGATTTGGCACAACGACGCAGGTCAAGCAGCTGTTGACAGGGAGCGGTCCGGGGCGGGTAGGTTCGGCCGGGTCCACCACAGGACGTCCGACCGGAGAACTCCACGCAGTCGTCGAACGCCGCTGGGCCATGGGGTGGCGCGCCACACGGGCGCGCCACCACTGGGAGCCAGGTCCAGCGCACGGGGGCGGGGGACGTTCCGCCGGGTCGGCAGGTGTGACCCGGGTGGGGCCCGGACGTTCAGTAGACAACGGTTCCAGGGCGACCCGCAGCCAGCGGTTCCCCGGCCGGCCCGAAGGACACCGCGCCCCACCCGCCGTCCCCGCCCGCCGTCGCCGCGGCCGGGCCTTTCGCCTCTCGGCCTCCGCGCCGCTTTCCCGCACCCTGGACACGGGCCCTACCCGCCACGAGGTACGGTCACGTGACCCTTGAACGAGCTGCAGGAAGGCGCGACCGTGCCCTCGGGTTCCGACACCACCGCCGAGACCTCCGGCGACCCGGCCGCGAGCCGGCCGGACGCCGGTCCGGCGCCCGCCGCGCCCCGCCCGGGACGGGCCGCCCGGCTGGCCGCGTGGGCTCGCCGCGAGGCCGCCCGCACCGGCCTGGCCGCCGCGACCGGCGTGGCGCTGGCCTTCGCCTTCCCGCCGTACGACGTGTGGCCGCTGTCCCTCCTCGGCGTCGCCGCGCTGACCCTGATGACCCACGGCCGCACCGCCCGCCAGGGCGCGTGGACGGGCTTCGTCCTCGCCCTTCCGTTCTTCGTCCTGCTGCTGCGCTGGCTGGACGTCGTCGGGTACGACGCCGTCGTCGGGCTGTCCGTGGCGGAGGCGCTGTTCGTCGCCGCGCTCGGCGCCGGGCTCGCCCGGACCTCGCGGCTGCGCGGGTGGCCGGTGTGGGGAGCCTGCCTGTGGGTGGCCCAGGAGTGGGCGCGCGACCGGGTGCCGTTCGGCGGCTTCCCGTGGGGCCGGCTGGCCTTCGCCAACACCCACTCGCCGTTCACCCCGCTCGCCGCGCTGGGCGGCGCCCCGCTGGTGAGCTTCGCGGTGGCCCTCGCCGGCGGCCTGCTGGCCTTCGCGGGGCTCACCGTCTGGCGCCGGCGGGGAAGCACGCCGTTCGCGGTCAAGCCGCTGCTCCCGGCGGTGGAGGCGGCGGCGCTCGCCGGGGTCGTCGTGCTGGCCGGGTACGCGGTGCCGGTGCCCACGAAGGCCGACGACACCGTGGACATCGCGGTCGTCCAGGGCGACGTGCAGAAGCCCGGCATGGACTTCCTCGGCCGCCCGATGCTGATCCTCAACAACCACGTCAACGCCACACTGCAACTGGCGAAGGACGTGCGGGAGGGCCGGGCGAAGAAGCCCGACCTCGTCATCTGGCCCGAGAACTCCTCCGACCTCGACCCGTTCCGGGTCAAGGAGGCGTACGACCGCATCGACCAGGCCGCCAAGGCGATCGGTGTGCCGGTCCTCGTCGGCGCGCTCGTCGACCACCCCACCAAGCCCGGCTACGTCTTCAACCAGGGCATCGTCTGGGACCCGAAGACCGGCCCCGGCGCGTCGTACACCAAGCAGCACCCGGTGCCGTTCGGCGAGTACGTGCCGTTCCGCGAGCAGCTCAGCAAGGTCATCACCCGGCTGCAGCGAGTGCCCCGGGACTTCTACCCCGGCGACCACACCGGCGTCATGAACGTCGGCCCGGCCCGGCTGGGCGACGTCATCTGCTTCGAGGTCGCCTACGACGAGATCGTCCGGGAGACCGTGAACGCGGGCGCCCGGGCGTTGGTGGTGCAGACCAACAACGCCACCTTCGGCCACTCCGACCAGCCCGAGCAGCAGCTCGCCATGAGCCGGCTGCGCGCCGTCGAACACGGCCGGGCCGTGGTCACCGCCGCCACCAGCGGCATCAGCGCGGTCGTCGGCCCGGACGGCTCGGTCGTGCGGCGCGCGCCCGAGTTCACGCGCGAGGTCATCACCACGTCGATCCCGCTGCGGGACGGCAGGACGGTCGCGGACCGTGCGGGTGCGGCGCCCGAATGGACGCTCGCTATGGTGGGCCTTCTCTCCTGGGCGGCCGCGTTGCTGATCGGTCGTCGGGGACGAGTGGTGCAGTCCCCGGACAAGACGGACAAGAAGGGCCAGCAGTGAACGACGGCGGTCAGCGGAGATACGGTCCGCTCGGCACGACCTTGGTGATCATCCCGACCTTCAACGAGGCGGAGAACATCAAGCCCATCGTCGGCCGGGTACGGGCCGCCGTCCCGGAGGCGCACGTGCTCGTCGCCGACGACAACAGCCCGGACGGCACCGGCAAGCTCGCCGACGAGCTGGCGGAGGACGACGACCACGTCCACGTGCTGCACCGCAAGGGCAAGGAGGGGCTGGGCGCGGCCTACCTGGCGGGCTTCCGCTGGGGCCTCGACCAGGGCTACGGCGTCCTCGTCGAGATGGACGCCGACGGCTCCCACCAGCCCGAGGAACTGCCCCGGCTGCTCACCGCCCTGAAGGGCGCCGACCTCGCGCTCGGCTCCCGCTGGGTGCCCGGCGGCCGGGTCGTGAACTGGCCCAAGTCCCGGGAGATCCTCTCCCGCGGCGGCTCCACCTACTCCCGGCTGATGCTCGACGTCCCGTTGCGGGACGTCACCGGCGGGTACCGGGCCTTCCGGCGGGAGACGCTGGAGGGGCTGGGGATGGAGGAGGTGGCCTCCCAGGGGTACTGCTTCCAGGTCGATCTGGCGTGGCGGGCGGTGAAGGCGGGGTTCCACGTGGTGGAGGTGCCCATCACGTTCGTGGAGCGGGAGCGGGGCGACTCCAAGATGAGTCGCGACATCGTGGCGGAGGCTCTGTGGCGGGTGACGTCGTGGGGCGTCGGCTCGCGGGTGGGCAAGGTGCTCGGGCGGGGCTAGCGCCCCGCGCTTCGCGGTGGGGGTACCCCGGTCCCGCCCCTTCGCCGATTCCTGGGGGCCGGCCCCCAGCCCCCCTGAAACCGCGCTCCGCGCGGTTGTCCTCAAACGCCGGACGGGCTGAAGATCGCGCCCACCGGCGAAGGGGCGGGACCGGGGCACCTCCACCACCCAGGCACACTGGACGCATGACGCGAAAACTCCTCCCGCTCGCCATCGCCGCCTGGGCCGTCCTGGAGATCTGGCTCCTGATCCTCGTCGCGGACGCCGCCGGCGGCCTCGCCGTCTTCGGGCTGCTGGCCGGAGGAGTCGTCCTCGGTGGGTACGTGATCAAGCGGGCCGGCCGCCGCGCCTGGCAGCGGCTGACGCGGTCGATGCAGGCCGCGGGGGCGCAGCAGGGCGCCGCGGCGGGAGCCGAGGGCGAGGGCAACGGCCTGACCATGCTCGGCGGCCTGCTGCTGATGGTGCCGGGCCTGCTGTCGGACGCGGCGGGGCTGCTGTGCCTGTTCCCGCCGACCCGGGCGCTGATCCGGAAGACGGCCGTCCGACGGATCGAGCGCGCCGCGGGTGCGGCGAACCCGCTGGGGGACGCCATGCGGCAGGCGCGGATGCACAGCCCGGACGGCAAGGTCGTCCAGGGCGAGGTCATACGGGAGGACCAGCCGCCGGCCCCGCGCGCGGACGACCCGCAGCTGCCGCGCTGAGCGGACCGCGCCCCCGCAGGGGGGAGCACACAAGGGCCCGGCCACCGCTCCATTGCGGTGGCCGGGCCCTTGTGATGCGCGGTGCGGCCGGTCAGGCCGACTTGCGGGTGTCCCGCGGGTGCACAGCGATGTTCATGGCGCCGGAGCGCAGGACCGCCAGCCTCTCGGCCAGCACTTCCTCCAACTCCTCGCGGGTGCGCCGCTCCATGAGCATGTCCCAGTGCGTGCGTGCGGGCTTGCCCTTCTTCTCCTCGGGTCCGTCGCCGTCCACCAGGAGTGCCACGGCGCCGCACGCCTTGCACTCCCACTCCGGCGGAATCTCCGCCTCTACAGAGAACGGCATCTCGAATCGATGGCCGTTCGGGCATGCGTACTCCACCGCCTGGCGCGGGGCCAGATCGATGCCGCGGTCGGTCTCGTAGCTGGTCACCACAAGTCGCGTGCCGCGGAGAGCTCGCTCACTCATGAATTCGTGCCTCCCGGGCTTGTCGCCCACAGGACAGGTGTCGCTGTCGTCGTCATCCGGTCAACGTCCGGTCGGCGGTGAAGATTCCCGTTGAGGGACATGCGTCGCCCGTCGTGCCGCCCCTTGTTGTACCCACCAGCGCCCGGTTTGTCACATCTGACAACAGATGTCACCCAGTGTTCCCGGCGCTTGAGCGCGCAGTAACGGTTCATCCGGTGGGTCAAAGGCGTACACTACCGGCTCGCGGGTCGCCATGGCGCACCGGGTCAGGCTCCGGCCGCCCCGACGGCCGTGGGGGCCGCCTCCCCGCCCGCCACGGGCCGCTCCGCGGGTGCGGTGCGAGCCGGCTCGAAGAGGCGCAGGAAGAACTGGGCGAGCGGACCGATCGTCACCGCGAACAGTACCGTCCCGGCGCCCACCGAACCGCCGAGCGCGAAGCCCGTCGCCAGCACCACCACCTCGATGCACGTGCGCACCAGCCGCACCGAACGGCCCGTCCTGCGGTGCAGGCCGGTCATCAGCCCGTCGCGCGGGCCCGGGCCGAAGCGGGCCGATATGTAGAGCCCGGTCGCCACGCCGCACAGCACCACGGCGAAGGCCAGCAGCGGGATCCGCGTCCAGAACGAGTGCTGCGCCGGGACCAGCCCCAGCGTCGCGTCCAGCGCCAGGCCGATCACCAGCACGTTGGACACCGTGCCCAGCCCCGGGCGCTGCCGCAGCGGGATCCACAGCAGCAGCACCAGCGCGCCGATGAGGATCGACGCCGTGCCGATCGAGATCCCGGCGTGCCGGGCGACGCCCTGGTTGAGCACGTCCCAGGGCGGCAGGCCGAGTCCCGCCCGCAGTTGCAGTCCCGCGCTCGCCCCGTACAGCGCCAGGCCCGCGTAGAGCCGGACGAGGCGGCCGGCGACCGCCGTCGCGGCCTTGGCCCGTGTCGGTGCGGGCGTCCGGGTGGACGTCGGTGTCGGCGTCGGTGTGGACGTCGGTGTGGACGTCGGTGTGGGCACAGCCCCTCCCCAGAAGTCATGGCCGCGCCCCGGTGGTGGTGCGGGTGGCCTGTCTCGTGGCAGTCTGTGGACTGTAAGCGATGATGATCCAGTGCCAATTCCGGAAAGGTGGACCGCAAACGTGAGTCAGTGGACCGCCTCAGTGGGGGCGCAGCAGCTCGCGCGCCTCCTGGACGCCCAGGGCGGCGGCCCCGAGGCCCGAGGCGGCGTGACGCCCCTCAACGGCCGCCGTACGCCCGCCTACCGCTCCCTCGCCGACCGCGTCCGGCTGCTCGTCCTGGAGGGCCGCGTTCCGGTGGCCGCCCGGCTGCCCGCCGAGCGGGAGCTCGCCACCGCGCTCTCCGTCAGCCGGACGACCGTCGCCGCGGCCTACGAGGCGTTGCGCGGCGAGGGGTTCCTCGAATCCCGGCGCGGGGCCGGCAGCTGGACCGCCGTGCCCGCCGGGAGCCCGCTGCCCACCCGGGCCCTGGACCCGCTGCCGCCGGAGAGCGCCGGTTCGATGATCGACCTCGGCTGCGCCGCGCTGACCGCCCCCGAGCCCTGGCTGACCCGGGCCTTCCAGGGGGCGCTGGAGGAGCTGCCGCCGTACGCGCACACCCACGGCGACTACCCCGCCGGCCTGCCCGACCTGCGCCGGGCCCTCGCCGACCGCTACACGGCCCGCGGCATCCCCACCATGCCCGAGCAGATCATGGTCACCACCGGGGCCATGGGCGCCGTCGCCGCCATCGGCCGGCTGCTGGCCGGGCGCGGCGAGCGGGTGGCCGTCGAGTCACCGTCGTACGCCAATGTCCTTCAGCTCCTGCGGGAGGCCGGCGCCCGGCTCGTGCCCGTCGGCATGGCCGACCGGCTCGGCGGCTGGGACCTGCCCGCCTGGCGGCAGGTCCTGCGGGACGCCGCCCCCCGGCTGGCCTACGTGATCGCCGACTTCCACAACCCCACCGGCGCCCTCGCCCCCGAGGCCCAGCGCCGTGAACTCGTCGAGACGGCGCGGGCCGCCGGCACCGTACTGGTCGCCGACGAGACCATGACCGACCTCGCCCTGGAGCCCGGGCTCGACATGCCCCGTCCGGTGTGCGCCTTCGACCCGGCCGGCAGCACGGTGGTCACCGTGGGCTCCGCCAGCAAGTCGTTCTGGGCCGGGTTGCGGATCGGCTGGGTACGCGCCGCCCCCGAGGTGATCCGCAGCCTCGTCGCGGCCCGCGCCTATGCCGACCTCGGCACGCCCGTACTGGAACAGCTCGCCGTCACCCGGCTGCTGGACACCGGCGGGTGGGACGAGGCCGTCGCCGTACGCCGCACCGAAGTGCGCGACAGCCGGGACGCGGTCGTCGCGGCCCTCGAAGCGCGGCTGCCCGACTGGGAGTTCACCGTCCCGAAGGGCGGGCTCACCCTGTGGGTACGCACCGGCGGGCTGTCCGGCTCGCGGATCGCCCAGGTCGGGGAGCGGCTGGGGGTACGCGTGCCGTCCGGTCCGCGGTTCGGCGTGGACGGCGCCTTCGAAGGGTACGTACGGCTGCCGTTCACCGTCACCGGCCCGGTCGCCGACGAGGCCGTGTCCCGGCTCGCCGAGGCCGCCCGGCTGGTGGCCAGCGGCGCTCCCGTGGCGGCCGACGCGCCGCGCACCTTCGTGGCCTGAGGGGTCGTCGGGGGCGTGGCCCCGGGGGGCCGCCCGGCCGGGGGCCGACGCGTCGCCCGGCCGGTGGCCGGCGGGGCTCGCGTGGCGTCCGGTGCTCTCGCGGACCGTGGGGTCCGCGGGGTGGTGAACGGCGCCGGCGGCCGGGCCCGTCGCCTCCTGCCGGTGGCCTTGGCCGGCGCGCCGGGTGCCCCCGTGGAGGGTGGGGTCCACCGTGAAGTGGCCGGAGAAGTGGCCGGAGCGGTCCTCCGGCGGCCGGCCCGGATCCCCTTGCCGGTGGCCGGCGTCCCAGGTGCCCGCCGGGCCCGAACGGTCCAGCGGGTCCAGCGGGGAGCACCCGGAAGCATCCGCCGGCCCGTGGCCGGCGAAGCCCGCGTGGCCGTCGGCGCGCCGGGTGCCGTCGTGGGCCGGGGGGCTCGCGGCGTAGCGGCCCGAGCCGTCCGCCGGCAGCCCGCCCGAGGCACGCGCCGCGTAGTGGCCGGAGTCGTCGGCCGGGTAGCGGCCCGACGCGTCAGGCGGCGGGTAGGCCGCGCTCGGCGGGGACGCTCCCGTGCCGGGTGCCGGGTTGTCGGCGAACCCCGCGTTCCCGGGCGCCGGGGCGTGCGTCGGGTAGTGGCCCGAAGCGTCCGGGGGCGCGGGGTGGGCGCCGCTCGCGGGTGCGTGGCCCCAATCGCCGTCCGGGGGCGTTCCCGTGCCGGGTGTCGGGCCGTTGGCGAACCGTGCGCTTTCAGGGCCCGGCGCGCCAGCCGGATGGCTGCCCGGCGCGTCAGGGCCGGCGGGGGCGGTGCCGGGACCGGACGGGTGGCTCCAAGCACGCTGGGGTGCTGCCGTACCGTCAGGCGGCAGGTAGGCGGCGCTGTCCGGGGGTGTGCCCGCTCCGGATGCCGGGTGGTCGGTGCAGCGCGCGCCTTCGCGGCCCGGCGCGTCAGGCGGCGGGCAGGCCGGGTTCCGCGGGTGCGCTGCGATGCCGTCCTGCGGCGGGTAGGCCGTGCCGGGCGCCGGGCCGTCGGTGAACCGTGTGCCTTCGTGCCCCGGGGCGCCCGCCGGGAAACGGCCCGACGCGTCCGGAGCGTCCGGAAACGTGTGGCCGGTGCCGGTGCCGGTGCCGGTCGCGGGCCCGTGGTCCCAAGGGTTCGCGTAGTGGCCCGACGGGTCCGGCGGCGGGTAGGCCGTGCTCTGCGGGGGTGTACCCGCTCCGTAGGCCGGGGGGTCGCCCACCGGCGCCGGCATGCGGCCCGGCGCGTCCGAGGACGCGGACGCGTGGTCCCAGCCGCCCGGGCCGGTCCCGGCGGCGTCGGCACCGCCGGGGGAGGGCTCCCGCGAGGCCGGGGACGGGTGCGACGGCGGCGCGTTCAGGGGTTCCGTCGGGGGCCAGGGCGGGAGGAGGTCCGCCACGGCGCGGCGGTGTGGCTCGGGGGCGCCCTCGTCGTACGGGTCGGGGGTGGCCGGGACCTGGAGGCGGTGGACGGGGCCGGTGCCCAGGCGGGCGTAACCCCGGCCGGGGGGCACCTCGTTGACGGGCGTGGAGTGCGGCGCCTCGCCGAGCGTGCCGCACACCTGGCCGGCGGGGACCGGGCCCAGCACCACCCGGGCCCGGGTGTGGGCGAGCACCGCCTCGGTCAGCAGCCGCTCGCTCTCCAGCTGTTCGCCGAGCGCGACGGTCACGTTCGCGGCCCGGCCGTGCCGCAGCGGCACCTGGAGCAGTTCCTGCGGATCGGGGCGGCCCTCGCCGGCGGCGAGGGCGCTCAGCGCCGCGGGCCGGTCGACGACGATCCACAGCGGGCGCCGGACCTCCTCCGGGGCCGGACGGCCCTGCTGCCGCGCCGTGTTGGTGGCCACCAGCCGCCGCTGGGTCTCCTGCGCCGCCCACTCCAGGGCGGCCACCGCGCCGGGCGGTGACGACTCCACCGCCAGCACGCCCTCCCGGCCGGCCAGGCAGGCGTACTCGCCCGCCCCGCCGCCGTCCACGATCACCACGTCCCCGTGGTGCAGGGCCTGCAGCAGCACCGAGCGGAGCAGCGTGGTGACGCCGCTCGCGGGCCGGCCGAGGGCCAGCAGGTGGGGTTCGGACGACCGCTGGCCGGTGCGCCAGATGACCGGCGGCACGTCGCACGTCCGCTCCCCGTCGGTCACGGGCAGCGTCCGCTGGACGGCCTCCGGGTCGGTGAAGCCCAGCAGGACCTCGCCGGGGGCGGTCACGAAGCGCTGCGCCCGGATGCCGGAGGGCAGGGCGGGCAGCACGGACAGGTCGAGGACGCCCTCCTCCTCGTCCCAGGCGAAGCGGTACTCGCGGCCCCGTCCCGCCTTGGTCTGGAGCAGGTGCTCGATGCGGGCCCGGGACTCGCTCTCCCCGTCGGTGAAGTACGCCGGGTAGCGCAGCCGGAGGGCGACCAGCCGGCCCTCGTCGTCGAAGGCGTGGTCGTCGAACGCCTGCCGCCAGACACCGCCGTGGGAGTAGAGCGGCGTCGGGTCGAGCGGTGAGGAGAAGTACGGGACGAGGGCCTCGTACAGCGCCTGGAGGCGTCCCTCCACCGGGTCCTGACGGCCCGTCGGCGCCGTGGCCCGGTCCCGGCCGCGCCACGCGCCGGCGGCCAGCAGCGCGGCGGCGGCCAGCGGGGGCCCGTAGGGGATGAGGGCGACGATGAGCATGCAGGAGGCGGCCAGCAGCAGGGCGGCGCCGCGCCGGTCGCGGGGGGTGCGGGCCCAGCCGCGCCGCCCGGCCGCCGCCAGCGAGCGCAGGCCGCGGCCGATGGTGATGACCGGGTGCAGCACGTCCCGGGCGCTGTCGACGGCGCCCTGGGCGAGTTCCCGGCCGGGGGAGGCGGGGGCTCGGTCGGTCAGGGTGCGGGGGACTCCGCGCCGGCCCATGGCGGCCTCCTGACGTCGGGGTGGGGTGGGACTTCGGGGACTCCCGGGACTCCGGGGTGGACGGGCGCCGCGCGCGGCGGGACGGACGGACGCCGCGCGGGGGCGGTCAGAACCGCAGCCCGCCCAGCAGCCCGGCGAGGCTGGCGCCGCCGGCCTTGATGCTGGGGGCGATGGCGGTGCCGGCCAGGTAGAAGCCGAACAGGGCGCAGACGAGCGCGTGGCTGGCCTTGAGACCGTCCTTGCGGAAGAACAGGAACACGACGATGCCCAGCAGCACGACGCCGGAGATGGAGAGGATCATGGAAGGTCTCCTGTTGGTGGGGGCGGTCACCATGAGTCCTCCCAGCGTCACAGCAAGCAGGAATCCGGACATCCGGGAAGAGGCACACGAGTGACGGGCGGCCGGTTCACCCGCTCGGCCCCGGCCGTGCCGCCGGGGGTCCGCGGCGGGCCGGGCGTACGTAGGGTGGGTTCAGGGAAAGATCGGGAACCGGGCCGCGCGCAGTGGTTCCCGACCAGCCCGCGCCGGGCCCGTGAGCGGCCCGGACCGACCGGCCCCGCCGCGGGGCCCCGAGCCCGAGGACCGCCGACCATGCCCGAGCCGACACCCGGTGCCGAACCCACTCCGGACCCCGCCGAACCCGCGCACGACCCCGAGGTGCTCCAGCTGGCGGCCAAGGTCTTCGACCTGGCCCGGCACGGGGACACCGACACCCTCGCCGCCTACGTGGACGCCGGGGTGCCGCCGAACCTGACCAACGACCGGGGCGACACCCTCGTGATGCTCGCCGCCTACCACGGGCACCCCCGGACCGTCGCCGCCCTGCTGGAGCGCGGGGCCGATCCGAACCGGGCCAACGACCGCGGGCAGACCCCGCTGGCCGGCGCCGTCTTCAAGTCCGAGGACGAGGTGGTCCGGCTGCTCGTCGGGCACGGCGCCGACCCGTCGGCCGGAGTGCCGTCGGCGGTGGAGACGGCCGGCATGTTCGGCCGGCAGGACCTGCTGGAGCTGTTCCGGGGCGCGTAGTACCGGGGCGCGCCCGGCTCCGGGGGCGGCAGGTTTTACCCGTGACGACCGGGCAAGACGCATCCGCGTGAGTCATAAGCGAATAAACAGCGCCAAAGTGCGTACCCATACCGGAAGGGACCAACGGGACCGCGCGTCCCGCCAGACTCTCCGACAGGTGATCATGGGCGCCGAGCGCAGACGAACCCCGAACACCGTGCGGGGTGCCCCCGCCAGGGGTGGCACCTCGTCCACGGACCGCCTGCTCCGCACGCTGCTGCGGCGGAACAAGTCGTCCCTGAGCATCGAGGAGGTCACGGTCGCGGACCGCCCGGAGGTCCGCCGTGCCGTGTCCGCCGCGGCGCTCGGCAACATGATGGAGTGGTTCGACTTCGGCGTGTACGCCTATGTGGCGGCCACCCTCGGCAAGGTCTTCTTCCCCTCCAGCTCCCCGGGCGCCCAGGTCATCTCCGCCTTCGCCACCTTCGCCGCCGCCTTCCTCGTCCGCCCCCTGGGCGGGCTGGTGTTCGGGCCGCTCGGCGACCGCGTCGGCCGGCAGCGCGTCCTCGCCGCCACGATGATCATGATGGCGATCAGCACCTTCGCCGTCGGCCTGCTCCCCACCTACGGGACGATCGGCTTCGCCGCGCCCGTCCTGCTGCTGCTGTGCCGGCTGGTGCAGGGCTTCTCGACGGGCGGCGAGTACGCCGGGGCCACGACCTACATCGCCGAGTACGCCCCCGACAAGCGCCGCGGATTCCTGGGCAGCTGGCTCGACTTCGGCACCTTCGTCGGCTACGCGCTCGGCTCCGGCCTGGTCACCGTGCTCACCGCCGTCCTCGGTGACGACGGGATGACGGACTGGGGCTGGCGGCTGCCCTTCCTGCTGGCCGGCCCGCTCGGCCTGATCGGCCTGTACATGCGGATGAAGCTGGAGGAGACCCCCGCCTTCCGCGCGGCGGCCGAGGCCGGCGTCGCGCCCGCCGCCCCCGACGAGGAGGCGGTGGCCGAGGGCACCGAGGAAGCCCGCCAGTCCGGCCACGGCCGGCTGCGCGAGATCTTCACCAAGCACTGGCACGCGGTGCTCATCTGCATGGGCCTGGTGATCGTCTACAACGTCACCAACTACCTGGTGACGTCCTACCTGCCCACCTACATGACCGAGACCCTCGGCAAGGACCCCACCACGGCCCAGCTGCTGATCCTCGGCACCATGATCGTGGTGGCGCTCACCATCACCACCGTGGGCCGCCGCTCCGACAAGTGGGGCCGCCGGCCGATGTTCATGGTGGGCAGCGCCGCGATGATCGCCCTGGCCATCCCGGCGATCCTCCTGATCCGGGCCGGGGGCACGCTGCTGCCGGCGCTCGGCTGCCTGGTGCTGGGCCTGCTGCTCGTCGTCTTCGCCGGCACCGCCGCGTCCACGCTCCCCGCCCTCTTCCCGACGCGGATGCGCTACGGCGCGCTCTCGGTCTCGTTCAACATCTCCGTCTCGCTGTTCGGCGGCACCACTCCGCTGGTGGTCTCCGCGCTGCTGGAGCAGACGGGGGACCGCATGATCCCCGCCTACTACCTGATGGGCGCGGGAGCCGTCGGTTTCATCTCGGCCTTCTTCCTGCACGAGACGGCGGGCAAGCCGCTGCGCGGCTCCGGGCCGATGGTGGAGTCGCCCGAACAGGCCCGCCGCCTGGTCGCCCGCAGCCGGACCGAGGCCGGCCGCCGGGCCAGGGACGTCTGGCTGCACCTGCGCCACCCGGGCCGGTCGCACGAGGAGGGAGGCCCGCCGTCCGACGGACCGGGCGACGACCGCTCCTGAACCGGCTTCGGGGACCATCGGTACAGCCGTTGGCGCTGGGATTGATCAAGGTCCTTCGGTGGGCGTTCTCGCCGCTGGTGTGTCCGCCAAGGTGAGCCCGGAAGCCGCCATCAGCTGATCTTGGGGCCCTTCGTACGGTGCGGCGCCCGGATCACGCGTCCTCTTCTTCGTGCCGGGCCTGCGCCGGCAGCGCCGCCACGACGTCGTTCGTCTGGTCCTCGGTCTGTTCAACGAGCGTGTGCGGCACGTCGTCGGCGGCGGGGGCGAGGACCTGGCGCTGGAGGCGTTCCATCAGCTCGGGGTCGGTGCTGCTGCCAGGCCGGTGAGGTCCGCCCCGCGTCGGCCGGCGCGGGGCGATGATCTCCGGGCCGGCCCGGCCGGGGCCTCGGCCCGCTCGGCTTCGGCGAGCGCGCGGTACAGCGAGGCGACCGAGCGACCTGCGGAAATGTGATCGACTCCGGGGCTCTCGCAGAACTCTCGCAACTGGTCATTTGTGAGAGCCGTCCGGGGTTCAAGATCATCTGGCGCATGGGGCACCGCGACGCTTGGCGCTGTCCGCGTCGCCCCCGACCTGGGGCGCTGATCGAGTCTCGACGCCGTGAGCCATGATCACAGGTGGTGGATGCATCAGGGCTGGTGGCCCTTCGCCTTCTGCCGAGCGTAGTAAGCGCGGGCGCGGTTGCGGTCGCCGCAGTCCTTCGTGTTGCACCAGCGACGGTTCCGCCGCGGTGACGTGTCGAGGTAGACCCATCCGCACTTGGCGTCTTCGCACTGGTGGAGGCGGTCGAGGTCGTCGCGCTGGGTAAGAGCCACCAGCCCGCGGACGATGCGATCGCGGGGCAGGCGGAGGTCGGTGTCCCGGTCTTGCCACTGCCAGCGGTCGCCTGTGCGGACCAGGTCGGCTGTGGCGATCGCCGCCCGGTACATGCTCGCGAGGCCCGCGGCGGCTTCGGGGTCGTCGTCGAAGAGAGCTCTGTAGGCCCTCTCACGCGCTTCGATGATCTGTTCCCGTTCCCGCTCGGCCCGGGCGCCGTCACGGCTGGCGAGGTCACGCAAGGTCGCTGCCTCACCTGTGCTCATCAGGCCGGATTCCGTGCACCACTCGACGATGTCGGCGAAGGTCTTCAGGGCCTCGACGCGTTCGGGCCCGCCGAGCCGCCAGGCAACGGTGTTCACCAGGTCGAGCATGCGGTCACCCGCGATGTGGCCGAACCTCACCATCAACTCCTCTCGTCGGCAATGGCGCTTGCACCTGTGGGGGCGCTTGCACCTGAGGGCGACTCTCACAGGAGAAAGCATTATTGCATGTGAGGTGATCCTCTTGGCATCATGCCCAATCAGCAGATCACCCATGAGATCGCACCAGGAGAACGATCGTGCCCGTCGCCGCCCTCAGACCGTTCACCGCGCTGTGGACGTCCCAAGCGTCCTCGAACCTTGCCGACGGGGTGTTGCAGGCAGCCGCACCGCTGCTCGTCGCCACGCTGACCCGTGACCCGCTCGTGGTGGCGGGCATGACGGTGGTGCAGTTCCTGCCCTGGCTGCTCGCGACCCTCCCTGCCGGTGCGATGGCCGACCGCATGGACAGACGCCGGATACTCATCGTCGGCAACTGGCTGCGCGCGGCGGGGTTCGCGCTGCTCGCCCTCGCCTTGGCCAACGGATGGCACCACGTCGCACTTCTCTACGCCGCGGTGTTCATCGCCGGCTGTGCGGAAACGATGGTCGACAACGCCGCCCTGGCCATTCCGCCCCGTGTTCTGCCCCGCGAGAAGCTCGAGCGCGCCAACGGCAGACTGTTCGCCACACAGTCCGTCATCAACACGTTCGTCGGTCCGCCTGCCGGCGCGGCGTTGTTCGCGCTGGCGGCATCGGCGGCCTTCTACACCGGCGCGGCCGCGTTCGCCCTCGCCGGCCTGGCGGCCCTGCTGCTGCCCGCGCTGCGCCCCACCGGCGAGGAACACGAGCACCGCCACGCGAACCCGACCACCATCACCCAGGACATCCGCTCCGGATGGGCCCACTTCTGGCGCCACGACCTGCTGCGCCGAGTCGCGTTCATCTCGGCGGCGATCAACTTCTTCAGCGCGGCCACCGGCGGACTGCTCGTCCTGCTGATCACCGGCCCGTACCGACTGGCCATGTCGAGCTACGGCCTGTTCGTCGCCGTTCCCGCCGCCGGTGCGATAGCCGGCTCACTGCTCGCCGAGCGCGTCGTGCCCCGCATCGGCGGCGGCCCCACCACCTGGCTCGCCGCCCTCACCCCGGCCGCCGGCTACGCCGTCCTCGGACTGGGCGACAGCACACCCCTGGCCCTGGCCGCCATGTTCAGCGCCGCTCTTGCCACCTCACTGAACCAGATCGTCGTCAGCACCCTGCGCCAAGCGGCAGTCCCCGACGAACTCCTCGGCCGCGTCACCGCCGCCTACCGCCTGATCGTCCTCGGCGTCGTCCCCCTCGGAGCCCTCGGTGGCGGCCTGCTCGGACACAGCCTGGGGATCCGCGCCACCTTCATCGCCGCAGCCGTTGGACTCACCCTCGCCGCGATCCCCCTCGCCTCCCGGGTCACCACCCAAGGCCTCCGCGACGCTGAAACCCGCCCCTCACCGCCGCTCCCGCTGCAAACCGGTTCCCCCTGATACCGGAAGCCGCGGCACCGACCTTTTGCCTGCCCCGATGGGACGCCGGACCGTGGTGCAGAGTAGAGCCCCGGGTCAGTCGTCCATGCTGTCGTCCTCGTCCTCGTCCTCGTCGTCGCCCAGCCCGGGGGCGTCCGGGTCGCGCAGCGGGCGCAGGCCGCCGGCCGGGAGGGACGGGGTCAAGCTGTAGCGGCCCAGCACGTTGAGGTTCTTGTGCTTCAGCGGTGGCAGCCGGGCGATGTCCTCGTCGCGGATCTCGTGGCCCTCGGCCCGCAGCCGGGCGACCGCGGCGTCGTTGTACCGGGTCGTCCAGAGCGCGATAGCGTTGAGGACCAGGCCGAGGGGGCCGAGCTGGTCCTCCATGCCGTCCCGGTACGCCTGGTGGATGGTGCCGCGCTTGCCGTGGCACACGTCCCGGGCGGGCTTGTGGCGGGACTCCTGCACGGTGAGCTGCCGGTTCAACTGCCGGCGGTAGGTGTCGTCGACCGGGTCGACCACGGCGAGCAGGTGCAGGGTCTTGGCGATCCGCCCGTACTCGGCGAACGCCTGCCCCAGCGGGGTGGGCCGTCCCTCGCGGCCGAACATCCGCCCGCACGGCTCAGGCGGTCCCTTCGGAGGCTGTGTCCAAGCCGTCCGCGCCGCCTACGCCGTCCGCACCATCCGCGCCGTCCGGCACCCGCAGCCGGTGGGTGAGCCGCCGGGCCTCCGCCAACAGGGAGCCGATCAGCTCGATCGCCTCCGGGTCGGTCGACGCCTGCTCCGCCAGCCGGGCCCGCAGCGTCCCGTGCGCCGTCTCCACCCCGCGCAGCTCCCGCAGCAGCTCCTCGCGGGCGGCGGCCGGGTCGTCCCCGGTCACCGTGCGGCCGTACGCGCACAGGGCCCGGGCCACCCGGTGCAGGAAGTCGCCGTACGGTCGGGTGGCCTCCGGGCCCGGCAGCCGGCGCGGATGGTGCTCGTCCGTGGCCTCGACCAGGGTGCGGGACAGCCCCTCCAGATGGTCGACGACATGCTCCAGCGTGTGCGCGGTCTCCTCGTATGACGGCTTCGCCCGCCACAGGAGCTCGCTCCGGCGCCGGTGCGGGTTGAACCGCGCGCTCTCCTCCGCCCAGCCGATCGCCGAGCGCACCCCGCCCAGCAGCCGGGGCAGCCGCCGGACCCGCTCCTGCCAGCCCACCGCGCGGCCGTGGTCACAGCCCTCGGTCACCCCCTCGGCCATCGCGTCCAGGACCGTCCGGCACTCGGTGACCACCTCGCCGATGGCGTCCCGCGCGCTGCGCAGCGAGACCGGCGGCAGGACGAACGCGTTCACCGCCACTCCCACCACCGCCCCGAGCAGCGCGGCCAGTACCCGGTCGACGGCGATGTCCACCGACCACTCGCCCCCGGCGAGGGTGAACAGCGCCGACGTGGCGCCGGCCAGCCCCTGGTCGCCGAAGTGCTGCCAGTTCCCGATCAGCAGGGCCACCGGCAGCACCACGGCCATGGCCGTCAGGGTCCCGCCGAGCAGCATGCCGCCGGCCGTCGCCATGACCGTCCCCAGCGCGATGGCCAGCGTCTGCTGGGCCGCCTGGGCGAGCGACCGGTAGACCGTCGTGCGGACGAGCAGCAGCGCCACCCAGGGGGCCATCAGCGCCAGCGTGTTGGTCAGCAGCCAGGCGGCGAGGGCCCAGGCGGCCACCGCGGCCAGGGTCGCCTTGAAGGCCAGGACCACCAGCTCCCGTTCCCGGCCCGGCCCCTGCCAGGCCCGCCGCAGCGCCCGCCCCGCCGCCGCGACCTCTTCCACCGTCCTGCGCCACATCGTTCTCTCTCGCCACACCTTGTGTGTGTGCCACGTCCGGGCGGATCCATGTCCACCCGGACGGCGGGCCGGGGCCGGGACGCCGAGATGTGAGAACGCTTTCTTACGTCCGTTCACTATCAACTCCCCATGAGCATCACGACCTCACGTCACGTCGTCCGCGCCGTGGCGGTCGCCCTCGCCGCGACCCTCCCGTGCGTCACCCTCGCCTCCGCCGCCGACGCCGCCCCCGCGCCCTCCCGGGCCGCGACGGCCGGCCCCCGGATCCACGGCGGCCTCGTCGACCTCCCCGTCCGCGGCGGCACCGCGACCGTCGACACCGCCACCCTCCGGGTGACCGCCCGCACCGCCTCCGGCGGCACCGCCGAACTGTCCGCCCCCGCGGCGGAGGCGCTCGGCACCCCCGGCCGCGTCACCGCCACCGCCGACGGGGCCCGCTGGGACTACCCGCGGACCGGTCTCACCGTCACCGCCCGCGCCGACCACGGCCGGCTGCTCGTCTCCTTCAAGGCCGGCGGCACCGCCGACTCCACGCTGAACTGGCCGGTCACCGGCGCCGACCGGGCCGCGTCCAGCCTCCAGCTGGCCCGCGGCGAGGGGCTGTCGCTGCCCGTCGCCGACCCCTTCTGGAACTCCCCGCGCGCCGGCCTCGTGGACGGCGAGACGGCCGTGGACTCCGGCCTCTCGCTGCCCCTGTGGGGGTACGGCCTGGGCCCGGGCCGCGGCGTCGGCTACCTGGTGCCCACCGACATCGGCACCACCCTGCGCGTCACCTCCGAGGGCGGCCGGCTGCGGACCGCCGCCGCCCACCGCTTCTCGCGCGGCGACGCCACCACCGAGTACACCGTCGCCTTCGCCCTCACCGACGGATCCCCGGTCGCCCCCGCCCGCGAGTACCGCGCCTGGCTCGCCGAGCACGGGCAGCTCGGCAGCCTCCGCCGCAAGGCCCAGGCGCTGCCCGCCACCAAGAAGCTGCTGGGCGCCTTCCACGCCTACACCTGGGGGCAGGCCCGCACCGCGGACGGCGTCCGCGCGCTGCGCGCCCTCGGCGTCGACCGGATGTGGCTCGGCTACGACGCCGACGACACCCCGATGGACGCCGAGGCGGTCGCCGCCGCCAAGAAGGCGGGCTACCTCGTCGGGCCCTACGACTCGTTCGCCAACGGCCAGGACCCGAAGACATCCGACGCCCCCACCTCCGTCTGGCCCGGCACCGTGTACCCCGACTTCTGCGTCCGGGGCGCCGACGGCAAGCCGGAGCCCGGCTTCCACGACCGCGGCTGCTACCTCAGCTCCGAGGCGTTCGAGAAGGCCGAGCCGGGCAAGCACCACCTCGCCGACCGCACCCGCGCCATGACGAAGAACGGCGCCGACAGCTACTTCCTCGACGTGGACGCGGCCGGCGAGCTGTTCCGCGACCACAGCCCGGCCCACCCGATGACCAAGGCCCGCGACCGCGCCAACCGGCTGGCCCGGATGGGCCGGCTGGCCGGGCACGACCGCCTCGTCCTCGGCTCCGAGTCCGCCGGCGCCTGGGCCAACGGCGTCCTCGCCTTCGACCACGGATCCGGCACCCCGGTCGCCGACGGGCTGTGGAAGGCCGAACGCAACAAGGAGAAGTGGGGCGGCTACACACCCGCCAAGGCCCCCGGGATCTTCTTCAAGCCCGCCGAACTCCCCGCCGACGTCGCCAAGGCGATGTACGACCCCGCGTACCGCGTCCCCCTGTACGAGACCGCGCTGCACGACTCGCTCGTCAACACCGAGCGCTGGGAGCTCCCTTACGACAAGTTGCCGAAGCAGAAGACGACGCGGGCGCTGCTCGCCATGCTCTACAACACCCCGCTCAACTTCGTCCTCGACGGCCCGTCGATCAAGGAGCGGGGCGCCGAACTCGCCGCTCTCCAGCGGTACTTCTCCCCGCTGCACAAGGCGGCGGGAACGGAGGCGATGACGGACTTCCGGACGCTCACCGGCGACCGCACGGTCCAGCGGACGGTCTTCGGCAACGGCGTCCTCACCGTGACGGCCAACTTCGGCACGGCCGCGTACCAGGGACTGCCGGGCGGCTGCGTGGACGCCAAGCTCAAGGGCGACGCGAAGCCGCGGCGGCTCTGCCCGGCCGACGTGAACCGGCCGTAGTCCTCGGGGAGGCGGCGCAAAACCGTTGCTTTGCCATTCATTGGTCTTTCCTTGACCTTTGATGGCCGGTAGCGTCCGGTCGGCCGGCCGGAGCGATCAAGGCCGGCCCACGTCGTCGGCTCCCGCGAGCCGTCGACGCGGACCGCTGGACGCGGACCGCTGGACACGGACACCACCGGAGGACGCATGCCTTCCCGTCTCGCCACCGCCCTGGCCACCTGCGCCCTGGGGCTGGGAGCCCTCGTCGCCGGAGCGGGCGCCGCCGCCGCGGCGCCCGCGGCCCGGCCGGCGGTCGACGCCCGCGCCGCGGCCGTGGACCGGTGCAGCTACCAGGTGGTCCGCACCGACGACTCCCGCTACGTCTACTCCGTCAGCGGCGTCTTCGGCGGGACCGTGCGCACGTTGCCGACGCAGAAGGAGGACGACGTGCGGCTGTCCGACGGCTGGCACAAGGTCGTCCAGGTCGACGCCTGCGCGGGCGGGGAGACCCGGGCGCCCGCCGCGCTCCGCGTCACCGGGAAGCTGGACCACCCGGAGCACTACGAACCGTCCGTCCCCCGGACGATCCACAGCGCCGACGTCCGGCCCGCCGCCGCCTCGGCGATCCCGGGGACGCCCGGTCAGGTGTCCCTCGACCGCCTCGACGCGGCCACCGTCCGGGTCTCCTGGCAGCCCGTGCCGGGCGCCCCGGACCAGGTCGTCCTGATGGAGCGCAAGCCCTTCTACAGCAGCGAGCTGGGCATCTGGCACCCCTACACGTTCCAGCTGAACGTTCCGGCGGGCGCCACCTCGGCGGACCGCAAGCTCGTCCGCGACCCCGACGTCCGGCCCCAGGACCGGGCGCACTCCTACTGGCTGCGCGCGGTCAAGGGCGGCTTCGTCAGCGACCTGCGGGCGGAGAAGCCGGTCGGCATCGAGCCGTGATCAGGACGGCGGCTCCTCGGGCGCCGGCTCCTCGGCGAGTCGGGCGCCCGCCTCGGACGACAGGACCGCCTCCACCGTGTCCGCTTCCTCCGCCCGCTTGTCCTCGCGGTAGCGGACGACGCGGGCGAAGCGGAGCGCCACGCCCGCCGGGTAGCGGGTCGAGCGCTGGAGTCCGTCGTAGGCGATCTCGACGACCAGCTCCGGGCGGACCGTCACCACCCACCCGTCGTCGTCGACGGCCAGCTCGCCCAGGCGCCGCGTCTGCCACTCCAGCATCGCGTCCGTCAGCCCCTTGAACGTCTTGCCCAGCATGGCGAACGAGCCGTCGGGCCGCCGCGCGCCCAGGTGCAGGTTGGAGAGCTTCCCGGTGCGCCGGCCGTGGCCGCGCTCGACCGCCAGCACCACCAGGTCCAGGGTGTGCACCGGCTTCACCTTCAGCCAGGAGGCGCCCCGCCGGCCCGCCGTGTACGGCGCGTCGAGGGCCTTGAGGACGACGCCCTCGTGGCCGCGCCGCAGCACCTCCGCCGCGAACGCCCGGGCCGCCGCGCGGGTTTCGGGGTCGGCCGGGTCGGCGGCCACCAGCCGGCGGACCCGCAGCGGCTCGGGCGCCACCCGGGCCAGCTCGGCGTGCCGGTCCGCCGTGGACAGCTCCAGCAGGTCGCGGCCGTCCACGGCCAGCGCGTCGAAGAAGACCGGCGACAGGGGCAGCCCGCCCGCCGCGCCGGACCGGGTGCCGACCCGGCCCGCGACGTCCTGGAACGGGTGCGGCCGGCCGGCCGCGTCCAGCGCGATCACCTCGCCGTCCAGGACCGCCGACGCCACCGGCAACTCCATGACGGCGGCGGTGAGTTCGGGAAGGCGATCGGTGATGTCGTCCAGGGTGCGGGTCCAGACGCGGACCTCGGCGCCGTCCCGGTGCACCTGGACGCGGATGCCGTCCAGCTTCTCCTCCACCGCGCACGGCCCGAGCCGGTCCAGCCCGTCGTCGACGTCCTTGGCCGTCTGCGCCAGCATCGGCTGCACCGGGCGCCCCACCCGCAGCCGGAACGCCTCCAGCGCCGCCGGGCCGTCCGCCAGCAGGGCCCGTGCCACCGCGCCCAGCGAGCCGCCGAGCATCACCGCCCGCCGCACCGCGTCCGGCGCCGCGCCCGTCGCCGCCGCCAGTCCCTCGGCGGCCAGCGCGTCCAGGGCGCCCTGCCGCAGCTCGCCGCCGATCAGCCGGAGCAGGAAGCGCTGCTCCTCCTCGGTGGCCCGGGCCAGCAGCGCGTCCACCCGGCGCTTCCGCTCCGCCTGCGCCCCCTTGCCCGCGACCGCCGCGATGGCGGTGAGCGCGGCGTCGACCTCGGCGACGGTCAGCGAGGGCGCGGCGGCCGGCGGGGGCGGGTCGCGCAGGGTGCTCCAGCCGAGGCCGGTCCTGCGCTGGGGCAGCCGCCCGGCCAGGTACGGGACGACGAGCGGGCCCTCGTCCGGCTCGGCGTCCCGGAACAGCCCGGCCAGCAGCGCGGTCTTCGCCGACCGCGCGCGGACCGCCGCCACCTCGGCGGACACCCGGGCGAGCTCGGCCAGCAGCATGCCCCCATCGTGCCCCGGTACCGGCCGGGCCGCAGTCCGGGGTCAGGCGCCGTGCCGCTCCCAGAACGCGCAGTGGTGGGCCGCCGACGCGTCCACCGGCCGGATCCCGCCCGCGCCGGGCGCCAGCGACTGCACCCGCGGCGCCCCGCCGCCGAACCTCGGCCACCCGGGCCCGGGGACGGACGTCCGGGCGAACCGCGTCCACGCGTCCGTCATCCGCGCCGACAGCGTCCGCTGGGCCGCCGTGAACGGCGCCGGGACGTCGAACAGGTACGTCAGCTCGAAGCCGTGCGCCGCGCCGTACGGCACCTCGGGGACGGTGGGCAGGCCGAAGACGTTGGGCGCCTTCCGGTCGGCGAACTCGTACCCGTACACCGGCACCCGCGCGGCCAGCAGCCGGTCCGCCCGCAGGGTGGTGCAGGTCCAGGAGCGGTCGGTGAGGACCGTCGCCCAGGCGAGGGCGGGCGTGGGGAAGGCGCGGGCCGGGTAGAGCCGCTCGACGTCCGCCGCCGCGTCCCCGAAGGAGCCGCGCAGCCGGGCCCGGTAGTCCTTCTCGTCGCGGACGGGGAACGCGGCGAAGGCGTCGGCGACGAAGTAGCGCATCTCGTCGCGGTTGGTGCCCTGGACCACCGGCACCCGCTGGAAGCGGCCCGCCCGCAGTGCCCGGCCGGGCTCCTCCGGCAGCGTCCGGTTGCCGTAGGAGACGGCGGTGAACGCCCGCATCAGCTCGGGCGTCGCCAGCTTGGCGGCGGGCAGCGCCCGCAGGCAGCGCAGGGCGTCCGCCGCGCGCCCGCAGCCCAGCCGGCGCGCCGCCGCGGCGCCGGCCGCGCTGGTGTCGCGCTCCCGCGCCCAGGGGGACCACGCCGGCGTCCCCGGCACCACGGCCGCCCTCGGCATGCTCGTCAGACACGAACCGCTCTGCAGCACCGCCCGCCGGAACAGTCCGGCCGACCCCGGCGAGACGAGGTGCGCGCAGGCGCTCAGGGCGCCCGCCGACTCGCCGAAGAGGGTCACCTGCCGGGGGTCGCCGCCGAAGCGCCGGGCGTTGTCCCGGACCCAGCGCAGGGCGGCCCGCTGGTCGGCGAGGGTGAAGTCCGGCGCCCCGCCCAGGCCGGGGTGGCCGAACAGGCCGAAGACGCCCAGCCGGTAGTTGACGGTCACCACCACCGCGTCCCCGCGCGTCGCGAGCCGCCCGGCCGGGTAGTCGGCGGCCGCGCCCTGGACGAAGGCACCGCCGTGCACCCAGACCAGCACCGGGCGGCCCCCGGCCGGCGCCCGCCCGGCGGGCCGGGTGACGTGCAGCCGGAGGCAGTCCTCGGAGCCGGTGACCTTGCCCGTCTTGAGGTCCGCCTGTGTGCACGCCGGTCCGGGCGCCCCCGCGTCCCGCACCCCCCGCCACGGCCGCGCGGGCACCGGGACGTGCCAGCGCAGGGCGCCGGTCGGCGGCTGCGCGTAAGGGATGCCCTGGAAGGTCTCGTACGTCCCGTGCGCCCGTCCTCGCACGTCCCCCTGCGCGGTGCGGACGACGGGGTCGGCGCGGTGGGGCGGCGCGGCGCCGGCCGGCTCGGGGGAGAGGGCTGTCGCGCAGGTGAGGACGGCGGCCACGGCGCCGGCGCGCAGGGCGGCGCGGCGGCGGCCGGGGGGACGGGAGTGGGGCATGCTGACGCTCCTTCGGTGGGAGGCGGCCCGGTCATACGAGTCTCGGCAGATGCCCGAGTGCTCCCCGGGATACTGCCCGCATACCGTGCCCCACAAGGCACGGGAGTGCCCCCAGTGGGCGCGAACGGCCGAGCGCGCTACCCCGGACGCGCCGCCTCGCGCTCCTCGTTCTCCGCCCGCTCCCGTCCCGCCGCGTCGCTGATCCGCAGCAGCAGCGCGATCAGCAGCCAGTTGGCGACCAGCGAGGAGCCGCCCTTGGCGAGGAACGGCAGGGCCTTGCCGGTCAGCGGGATCAGGCCCATGACGCCGCCCGCCACCACGAACACCTGGAGCGCCAGCGCCGCCGCCAGCCCCACGGCCAGCAGCTTGCCGAACGGGTCGCGGGAGCGCAGCGCCGTGCTCAGCCCGCGCTGGACCAGCAGCGCGTAGACGAGCAGCACCGCCATCAGCCCGGCCAGCCCCAGCTCCTCGCCGACCGTGGTGAGGATGAAGTCGCTGCGGCCGGCGAACCCGATGAGCTCCGGGTGCCCCCTGCCCAGCCCGGTGCCGGACAGGCCGCCGCTGCCGAACGAGAACAGGGCCTGCGCGGCCTGGTCGGAGATCAGCCCCGGCGGCCGCCGCTCCTTGGGCAGGTAGATGTCGAAGGGGTGCAGCCAGGCGACGATACGGCCCTTGACGTGCTGCTCGGTCGAGCCGACGGCGGCGGCCCCGACGACGGCCATCAGCAGCCCGCACAGCACCCAGCTGGTGCGCTCGGTGGCCGCGTAGAGCATCACCACGAACAGCCCGAAGAAGATCAGCGAGGTGCCGAGGTCCCGTTCGAGCACCAGGACCAGCAGGCTCAGCACCCACACCGCGAGGATGGGCGCGAGCTGCCGGCCGGGCGGCAGCCGGAAGCCGAGGACCTTGCGGCCGGCCAGCGCGAGGGCGTCGCGGTGGGCGACCAGGTAGCCCGCGAAGAAGATCGCGATCATGGTCTTCACGAACTCGCCGGGCTGGAACGACAGCGGCCCCAGGAAGATCCACCGCTTGGCGCCGTAGGTGTCGCCGGGGAACGCGGCGGGGGCCATCAGCAGCACCAGCGCCACGGCCATCGTCAGGTAGATGTACCGCTGGAGCCACCGGTGGTCCCGCAGCGCCACCAGGACGCCGACGCAGACCGCGACGCCGATGACCGTCCAGAGCAGCTGGCCCGGCGCGGTGCCGGGGGAGTGGTACCGCGCCGCGTAGGCGTGGTCGAGCCGGAACAGCAGCACCAGGCCGAGGCCGGACAGCAGGGTGGCGAGCGGCAGGATCAGCGGGTCGGCGTGGTACGCCCAGCGGCGCAGCACGAGGTGCGGCACCAGGGCCAGGCAGACCATGGCGGCGGCGAAGCCCGGCAGGCCGTCCGGGATCCGCCCGGTCGTGGCCTCACCGGCGTAGAGGTAGCCGAGGACGCTGATCGCGACGGCGAGGCAGAGCAGCACGGCCTCGTGCCGACGGCGCCGTCCGCGGGCGGGCGGCGGCACGGCGGGGGCCTCACCCCCGTCGTCCGCCACGCGTACCGGTTCCACGCTCACACCCGTCATGATGATCGGCCCCGGTCGCGGAAAACGCGGGAGGGCTCACGATTCGTTCGCAATCCGGCGACTCCCGTCCCATTCTCGGCATTCGTTATGTGCACGCCACCAGCGTCACATATCCGACAAGGAGGACTGCTCTCCGGCGCTCCGTGGTAGCCCTGCGTCATGATCGGGTCGCTCGGCGTCGGTCCGCGGCGCCTGGGGCTCGCTCTGGTGGCGTAACCGGCCCGCCGCGGCGCTGGTTGACCCCTCGGCGGCGCGCGGTCCCGCGGGCCGCCGCCCATCGGGCCCGCGGCGCGGGCCCTTCGCGCGACAGGACGGAGAGTGGTTCATGAGCAAGCGCCAGAAGGGCCGCAGGCACCGCCGGGTCAACCGGACCCCGCGGCCGGTCGGCGGCTCGACCCGGCCGGAGGCCCGGGCCGGGGTGCGAGCGGTGGAGGTCCGGGCGGTGGAGGCCAGGGCGGTGGTTCCGGAGGGTGCCCGGTCCGAGGTCGGGCCGCAGGCCGGTCCCGGCACCCGTGCGGCGGCGCCGGCGGCGGCCGTCGTCCCGGGGCTGGGCCGGCACGAGGCCCGGACGTGGGACGGGCTGCGCTCCCGCGGAGCCGACGGCGCGTCCGTCGACGACCTCTGCGCGGCCGTCGGCTACCAGCCGCGCACCATCCTCAAACACGTCGCCGGACTGGCCGGGCACGGCCTGGCGGAACAGCGCGGCGACCGCTGGTACGCGCGGACCGGCGAGGGGGTCCTGGCCGGCGCGCAGGGCGGCTGAGCGGGAGCGGAGGAGGGACGGCCGGTCGCGCGCCGCTGGATTCGTTCATCCGCCCGGGTGAATACCCGTGAACCCATGCGGTGTTGAGGTCTGATGATCTACTGTCGCCCGCATGCCCGACATGGATGAGATCATCGGACGGATCCGCCGTGACATGGACACACAGCTGCGCAAACGCGCGCGGCGGGCGCTCGGCGAAGGCGTGGACCGGGCCGGCTGGGCCGCCGAGACCGGCCCGCCCCCGCCGGGCG
>NZ_JAIQLH010000200.1 GCF_020037025.1 Streptomyces huiliensis
CAGCGAGACGGCGATGATCTTCGGCGAGGTCTACCGCTACGGCGGCGAATGGAAGTTCCGCGCGGTCGGACAGGGGTATGCGTCGGGTCTGCGGGGGATCGCCATGGACTTCGGCGTCAACGTCTCGTGAACGTCGTGTGATCGACGCTCGGTGAGCGCAGGCGCACACGGCGTCGTCACCGGAGCCCCGGTGGCACCGGACGTCGCCGCGTGCGCCCGCCGGTCGGCCCTCCCGGCTGCGGGGCGGGCCCTCTAGACTGCGTGGTCAACGTTTCGTAAAACCGCGCACAGCGCGGACAGCATCGCAGCGAAGGATTGGGTAGCCAGTGCTCCTGAAAACCTTTGGTTGGTCGTTCGCCATCACGGCGGCCGGCTTTGCCTTGGCCGGCGTGCTCTGGGGGTGGAAAGGGCTGGCGCTCGTCGCGATCCTGTCCGTCCTGGAGATCTCGCTCTCGTTCGACAACGCGGTCATCAACGCCGGCATCCTCCGGAAGATGAACGCCTTCTGGCAGAAGATGTTCCTGACGCTGGGCATCCTCATCGCCGTCTTCGGCATGCGGCTGGTCTTCCCGGTCGTCATCGTGGCGATCACCGCCAAACTCGGGCCCATCGAGGCCGTCGACGTGGCGATCAACGATCACCACCGCTACGAGGAACTGGTCACCAGCGCCCACCCGGCCATCGCCGCGTTCGGCGGGATGTTCCTCCTCATGATCTTCCTGGACTTCATCTTCGAGGACCGGGACATACAGTGGCTGGGCGGTCTGGAGCGGTTCCTCGCCAAGCTGGGCAAGGTCGAGGGCCTGTCGGTCATCGTCTCCCTGGTGGTGCTGATCATCACGGCCACCACGCTCGCCACCGCCGTCCCGGTGCACGGCGGGGACGGCACGATCGACAAGGCCGCCACGGTGCTGCTGGCCGGCGTCGGCGGTCTGGTGACGTACCTCGTCGTCGGCGGCATCTCCGGCTTCTTCGAGGAGCGCCTGGAGGACGAGGAGGAAGAGGCGGAGGAGTCCGCTCCGGCGGAGAAGAAGAGCAACGGCTCGGTCGTCGGCCTGGCCGGCAAGGCCGCGTTCTTCATGTTCCTCTACCTGGAGGTCATCGACGCCTCCTTCTCCTTCGACGGCGTCATCGGCGCCTTCGCGATCACCAACGACATCTTCGTGATGGCGCTGGGCCTCGGCATCGGTGCGATGTACATCCGCTCCCTGACGGTCTTCCTGGTCCGCAAGGGGACCCTGGACGAGTACGTCTACCTGGAGCACGGCGCGCACTACGCGATCGGCGCGCTCGCCCTGATCCTGCTGGCGACGATCAAGTACGAGATCCCCGAGGTCGTCACCGGGTCCATCGGCGTGGCCCTGATCGCCCTCTCCTTCTGGTCCTCCGTGCGGCGCAACCGCAAGGAGACCGGGGCCGGCGGCGGCGACGGGCGACGCGAGGAGGTCGCGTCCGGGGTGTGACCCCGGCACCTGTGCGGGAACCCTCTGAGCGGGGCGGCGGTGAGATCACCTCACGGCCGTCCCGCTCACCGGTTTCCGGAGCGGAGACCGGACCGCGAGGGGTGGGGGCAGCACATGACGGTACGGGACAAGCTGTTCGGCAACTGGGGGCGCGGTGCGGCCTGGCAGTTCGACGCCCCGCACAGCGCGTCGGGGGCGGTCGAGCTCACGAAACGCCACCCGGTCTACTCGCTGACCAAGAACGGGGCCGTCAGCGGCAACATGCGGATCAACCTGTCGTGGCAGATGCGGACCACGGTCATCCACGAGAAGCCGCCCCGCGGCGGGGTACGGCACCCGTTCCGCAAGTTCACCCCCGAGATGGTGCAGGCGCAGGGCCCGGCGATGGTCAGCGTGGACCTGGACCTCGCCTGCATGTACGAGCTCTGGGACGGGTCGAAAGGCGTAGTGCAACCGCTCGGCAACATACTGGGCAGCATCAACTCCCCGCCGTACGTCCAGCTCAGCGGCGACGACCGGTTCGGCTCGGGCTCGGGGGAGACCATCTACATCAACATGGACCACCGGGATGAGATCAAGCGACTGCTGGTCTTCGTCTACATCTATGACGGCACCCCGGCGTTCGAACGTACCCAGGCGACGGTGACGCTGTATCCCGGCAACGGCCCCCGGCTCGAAGTCGCGCTCCACGAGCGCGCGCCGGAGGCCCGGTCGTGCGCCGTGGTCCTGATCGAGAACGACAAGAAGGAGATCGTCGTCCGGCGGGAGATGCGGTACGTGTACGGGTTCCAGTCGGAGCTGGACCGGCTGTACGGGTGGGGGCTCCAGTGGGGGCGGGGGTTCAAGTCGAAGGTGTGACGCGGCGGCCCCGGGGGCGGTGCGGTGCCGGCCCCGGGGCTCCGGTGGCCCCCGCCGTGGTCCCGGGGACTCCGGTCGTCCCCGCCGCTAGCGTCCGGGCAGGAACTGCGGCCCCTGGGGCGGCAGGCGGAACGCCGGGTCGGGGGCCGCGGGCGGGGGCAGCGGGTAGTCGCTCTGGGGGTCCTGGAACGGCTGCTGCGACTGCTGGGGCTGCTGCGGCTGGTGCTGTGGGTGCGTTGGCTGCTGGGGTTGCTGAGGGTGCTGGGGGTGTTGCGGGTAGCCGTAGGACGGCTGGGCCGCCGGGTACTGCGGGTAGCCGTACGCCGGCTGTGACGGCTGCGCCGGAGGGACGGCCGGGGGCGCGCCGGGCGGCGGCGGGTAGCCGTATCCGGGCGCGGGCGGACGGGGGACGGCCGTGGTGGGCGCGTCGGCGGCGGGCGCGAGCGGGGATGAGGGCGGCGCCGGCGGC
>NZ_JAIQLH010000201.1 GCF_020037025.1 Streptomyces huiliensis
ACGCCGGACGCCGGACGCCGGGGCGGGGTGCTTCGGTCAGGGGGCCCGTAGGCGCATCCCCTTGGGTGTCGCGTGGAAGCCCGCCGTCTCCAGGAGGGTGCCGAGGGGGGAGCCGAGGGCGGGGGATCCGTTGATCTTCTCGACGGTGACCGTGCCCAGGGCGCCCGCGCGGGCCGCGTCGGCCAGGGCCCCGGCGGCTTCCCGCAGGCCGGGGTCGTCCGCGTCCGGTGGTTCCGTGCCGTCTCCGCCCGCCGTCGTGGGCCAGGCGAGCAGGGTTTTCCCGCCGCGCTCCATGTACAGGGCGAGGGCGCCGTCGAGGAGGACGACGAGCGAGCCCGCCTTGCGGCCCGGCTTGTGGGTGGCGCCGGACGGCGGGTCGGGCCAGGGGAGGGCGGCGCCGTACGCGTTGGCGGGGTCGGCGGCGGCCAGGACCACCGCGCGGCGGCGGGCCGGACGGCCGGACGCGGACGGGACGGGGGCCGCCGCGCCGCCCTCGGCGCGTTCCCGCGCGGTGGCGACGGCGCGCAGCCGGTCGATCGCGCCGTCCATGGCGAACTGGGCGGCGCCCAGGCCCTCGACGACGTAGCCGCGGCGGGCCTGCCCGCTGTCCTCGAAGGCGGAGAGCACCCGGTAGGCGGCGGAGAAGCCGCCCGCCACGCCCTCGGCGGCGACGGCGCCGCGGGTGACCACGCCGTGCCGGTCGAGGAGGGTGCGGGCCAGGGCGTGGGCGCGGTGGGTGGTGTCGCCCTCGGGCTCCGGCAGCAGTGCCCAGCGGCCGGCGACGGTCGGGGGGCCGCCGCGGGAGGCGGTGGGGCGGCCGGTGGCGGCCAGGGCGGTGCGGGCGGCGAGCGCGCCGTAACGCCCGCGCGGGACCGCCCGTTTGGCGCGGTGCGCGGTGGAGCCCGCCGTCCGGCCCGAGCCGAGCAGCGCGCGCAGCGGCGCGAGCGTGTCGTTGGTGAGCCGGCCCGACCAGGCGAGGTCCCAGACCGCGTCGGCCAGTCCGGCGTCGGTCGGCGGCGATCCGCCGGGCTCCTGGTGCACCGCCCGGACCCGTTCGGCGATCTGACGGAAGAACAGGCCGTAGCCGCCGGAGAGGGCGTCGAGCACCGCCCGGTGCAGCGGTGTGAGCTCCAGCGGGTGCGGTTCGGGCAGCAGCAGCGGCGCCGTGTCGGCCGGCAGGAGGGAGATCCAGCCGTCCTTGCCGGGAAGCGCGCCGGCGCCGGCCCAGACGACCTCGCCGGCCGCGGTGAGCTCGTCGAGCAGTGCGGGGGAGTAGTCGGAGACCCGCGCGGGCAGGACCAGCTTCTCCAGGGCGGACGCGGGGACGGGCGCGCCCTGCAACTGCTCGACGGCGCGCAGGAGTCCGTCGGCGCCGCGCAGCGCGTGGCCGCCGATGTGCTGCCATTGGGGGAGGAAGGCGGCGAGCGCC
The DNA here is from genome assembly GCF_020037025.1 of Streptomyces huiliensis. Classification (GTDB taxonomy): domain Bacteria; phylum Actinomycetota; class Actinomycetes; order Streptomycetales; family Streptomycetaceae; genus Streptomyces; species Streptomyces huiliensis. Next base: position 1,430 of record NZ_JAIQLH010000201.1, read on the forward strand.
GTGGGCGGCACGGGCTCCAGCTCCTGCCGGAGCGCCGCGAGCGAGCGGCGGCGCAGCCGGCGCAGGACCGTGGCGTCGCACCATTCCTGGCCGATGCCCGCGGGGTGGAACTCGCCCTGGACGACGCGGCCGCCGGCCGCCAGGCGCTGCAGGGCGCCGTCGGTGACCGCGGGCCCCAGGCCGAAGCGGGCGGCGGCCTGCGCCGAGGTGAACGGGCCGTGGGTGCGGGCGTAGCGGGCGAGGAGGTCGCCCAGCGGGTCCTTCACGGGCTCGGTGAACGCCTCCGGGACGCCTACCGGCAGCGCTGTGCCCAGGGCGTCGCGCAGTCGGCCCGCGTCCTCGACGGCCGCCCAGTGGTCCCGGCCGGCGATCCGTACCCGCAGGGCGCGGCGGGCGGCGGACAGCTCGTCCGCCCACGCCGGCTCGGCGCCGCGCTCGGCCAGTTCGCCGTCGGTCAGGGGGCCGAGGATCCGCAGCAGGTCGGCCACGCCCTCGGCGTCCTTGATCCGGCGGTCCTCGGTGCGCCACTGGAGCTCGGCCTCCAGCTCGGCGAGGACGTCGGCGTCCAGCAGCTCGCGCAGCTCGGCCTGGCCCAGCAGCTCGGCGAGCAGCCGCGAGTCGAGGGAGAGGGCGGCGGCGCGGCGTTCGGCGAGCGGGGAGTCGCCCTCGTACAGGAACTGGGCGACGTAGCCGAACAGCAGCGAGCGGGCGAACGGCGACGGCTCGGGGGTGGTGACCTCGACGAGGCGCACCCGGCGTGCCTCGATGTCGCCCATGAGCTCGGTGAGGCCGGGGACGTCGAAGACGTCCTGGAGGCACTCGCGGACGGCCTCCAGGACGATCGGGAACGAGCCGAACTCGCTCGCCACCTCCATCAGCTGGGCCGCCCGCTGACGCTGCTGCCACAGCGGGGTGCGCTTGCCGGGGTTGCGGCGCGGGAGCAGGAGCGCGCGGGCGGCGCACTCCCGGAAGCGGGCGGCGAACAGCGCGGAGCCGCCCACCTGTTCGGTGACGACCCCGCCGATCTCGCCGTGGTCGAAGACGACGTCGGCCGCGCCGACGGGCGACTGCTCGGCGTCGTACTCGGTGCCCTGCCGGGCCGGGTCGGTGTCGAGCAGGTCGAGGCCCAGCAGGTCGGCGTCCGGCAGGCGCAGGACGATGCCGTCGTCGGCGTGCATGACCTGGGCGTCCATGCCGTACCGCTCGGTGAGGCGGGCGCCGAGGGCCAGCGCCCAGGGGGCGTGCACCTGGGCGCCGAACGGCGAGTGGACGACGACCCGCCAGTCGCCGAGCTCGTCGCGGAACCGCTCGACGACGATCGTCCGGTCGTCCGGCACGTGGCCGCAGGCGCGGCGCTGTTCGTCGAGGTAGGCGAGGACGTTGTCGGCGGCCCAGGTGTCGAGTCCGGCGGCGGTGAGCCGGGCGCGGGCGTCCTCCGGGCGGGCGCCGCCGATCTCGCGGAGGAACGCGCCCAGTTCCCGGCCCAGTTCCAGCGGGCGGCCCAGCTGGTCGCCCTTCCAGAAGGGCAGCCGTCCCGGAACGCCGGGGGCGGGGGTGACGAGGACGCGGTCGCGGGTGATGTCCTCGATGCGCCAGGAGGTCGTGCCGAGGGTGAACACGTCGCCGACCCGCGACTCGTACACCATCTCCTCGTCCAGCTCGCCGACCCGTCCGCCGCCCTTCTTGGGGTCCGCGCCGGCGAGGAAGACGCCGAAGAGGCCGCGGTCCGGGATGGTGCCTCCGGAGGTGACGGCGAGGTGCTGGGCACCCGGGCGCCCGGTGACCGTGCCGGCGACGCGGTCCCAGACCAGACGGGGCCGCAGCTCGGCGAAGGCGTCGGACGGGTAACGCCCGGCGAGCATGTCGAGCACCCCGGTGTAGGCGGACTCGGGGAGCGCGGCGAAGGGGGCGGCGCGCCGTACCAGGGCGAGCAGTTCGTCGACGTCCCAGGGGTCCATGGCCGTCATGGCGACGATCTGCTGGGCCAGCACGTCCAGCGGGTTGGCGGGCACGCGCAGCGATTCGATGGCCCCCTGGCGCATCCGCTCCGTCACCACGGCCGCCTGGACCAGGTCGCCCCGGTACTTGGGGAAGACGACACCGGTGGAGACCGCGCCGACCTGGTGCCCGGCGCGGCCGACGCGCTGGAGGCCGGAGGCGACCGACGGCGGCGACTCGACCTGGACGACGAGGTCGACGGCGCCCATGTCGATGCCCAGCTCCAGGCTGGAGGTGGCGACGACGGCGGGCAGCCGGCCCGCCTTGAGGTCCTCCTCGACCAGGGCGCGCTGCTCCTTGGAGACCGAGCCGTGGTGCGCGCGGGCGATGACCGCCGGGGCGCCGTGGGCGGCGCCGGACTGGGCCATCAGCTGGGCGGGGGCGTGGTGCTCGGGCAGCGGCTCGCCGGTGGCCCGCTCGTGGGCGATCTCGTTCAGCCGGTTGCACAGCCGCTCGGCCAGCCGGCGGGAGTTGGCGAAGACGATCGTGGAGCGGTGCGCCTGGACGAGGTCGGCGATGCGCTCCTCGACGTGCGGCCAGATCGACGGCTTCTCCCGCTCGTCCCCCTCCTGGACGGGCGAGGCGCCCAGCTCGCCCAGATCCTCCACCGGGACGACCACGGAGAGGTCGAACTCCTTGCCCGACGGCGGCTGGACGATCTCCACCTTGCGCTGGGGCGACAGGTAGCGGGCGACCTCCTCCACCGGCCGGACGGTGGCCGACAGGCCGATGCGCCGGGCCGGGCGGGGCAGGAGGGTGTCCAGCCGCTCCAGGGATAGCGCGAGGTGGGCGCCGCGCTTCGTCCCGGCGACGGCGTGCACCTCGTCGAGGATGACCGTCTCCACCCCGGAGAGCGCCTCCCGCGCGGCGGAGGTGAGCATCAGGAACAGCGACTCGGGGGTGGTGATCAGGATGTCCGGCGGCCGGGTGACCAGCGCGCGGCGCTCGGCGGCCGGGGTGTCGCCGGAGCGGATGCCGACCCGGATCTCCGGCTCGGGCAGTCCGAGCCGGACGGCCTCCTGGCGGATGCCGGTGAGGGGGCTGCGGAGGTTGCGCTCGACGTCGACCGCCAGGGCCTTGAGCGGCGAGACGTACAGGACGCGGCAGCGCTTGGCGCGCTCGGCGGGCGGCGGGGAGCTCGCCAGCCGGTCCAGCGAGGCGAGGAAGGCCGCGAGCGTCTTGCCGGAACCCGTGGGGGCGACGACCAGCACGTCCGAGCCCTCGCCGAGGGCCCGCCAGGCGCCGGCCTGGGCGGCCGTGGGCGCGGGGAAGGCGCCCGTGAACCAGGAGCGGGTCGCGGGCGAGAAGCCGTCGAGGGTCGCGTCCCCCGCCGGCGCCGGCGTCGGGCCTGCCGAGTCATCCGTCATGCCCCCCATCGTGCACCGAGGCACTGACAACGCCCCGAAGCCGCCTCGAACGCGCAGGTCGGCGCGTGGTCAGGGCCGGTCGGCGCAGATCCGGGGGGACGGCAGGGCGGCGCCGCGGCCGTGGGCCCGGAGCGTCAGCAGCGCGTCGAGGGTGACCATCGGGCGGCCTTCCAGGGCGGTGCCGGGCGCCCAGGCGCGCCGCCGCAGCGGCCAGCCGCCGTCCTCCTGCTGCGCGGCGGCGAGATGGTCCAGTGAACGGGCGAACTCGGCGTCGGTGAACCAGGGGCGGGCCCGGGAGTCGGGGCTCCGCGCGAAGTCGTGCGGGAAGTGCGCCGGAGGCCGGGTCTGCGATGCCCCCTCGCCCGGGCCGCCACCGGGCCGGTCCGGATCCAGCACGGCCAGCCTCTGGTCCCGGACCACCCGGCCGAGCCGGTCGGCGGCGGCCTCGGCCCGCTTGCGGTCGGGGACGCCGTCGAGGAAGGCCACGGCCGCCTCGACCTCGTACGGGTGTGGGCGGGCGCCGAGGGTCAGCGCGTCGATCGCGGCCCAGCAGAAGTCCGTCGCGCGGAACAGCCAGGCGTGCCACACGGCGTTGCGGTGCAGCAGGCCCACCACCGGGCCGGTGGTCAGCAGCGAGCCGGTACCGGCCCGGGCGGCGGCGGCCGGGTGCCAGGGGGCGGCGGGCCAGCCGGCGGACGCGGGGTGCAGGGCGGGCAGGGCGCCGTCGGGGGTGGAGATCGCGGTCAGGAAGCGGCAGACCGCCTCGGCCCTGCGGTCCCCGCAGCGGCCGATCTCGTCCAGGACGCGCAGCGCGTGCGCGGTGTGGTGCGGCTGGCTCACCGGACCGCGGAGGTCGGGATCCAGAGCGTGCCCGTAACCGCCGTCGTCACCCCGGTAGGCCGTGAGGGCCGCCTCGACGGCGTCGGGGCTGCCGTCGCGGAAGTGGAAGGCGAATCTGCGCTGTTCGAGGACGCGGGCGGTCAGCCAGATGAAGTCTTCGGCGCGGGCTGCGGGGGATGCTCCGGACGGTGCCATGGAACAGACCGTAGGGCCCGGAACGCCGCCGGTCAGCGGCTTGTGGTCGGCTGCACCCGCAGGGGCGGCGGACAGGGGGCGCGGGGTTGACGGGCGAGGGTCGGAGGGGCCGCCGCGCGGGTTTTAGGATCAAGGGATTTCGGGGGAGCGGAGGGGGCCTGTCGTGGACGAGGGACGAACCGTCGTGTCGGCGGTGGCGAGCGCCGCCGCGGACGGGCGCGCGGCCTCCCTGATCGGCGCCGGGAACGCCGTCGTGATCCTGGGGATCACCGGTCTGGTGCTGTTCCTGCAGTTCCGGGCCCGGCGGGTGCGGGCGGTGATGTTCGTCTGGGTCGCCCTGCTGACCGCCCGCGGCCTGCTGCCCCCGGGCCCCGCGCGGATGACCGCGGCGGGCGTGGCGTTCCTGGTGGTGGGGCTCGCCGTCTCGGCGCTGTTCGGGCTGCTGCGTGGCCGGACCATGCCGCTGTGGCGGGACCGGGACGGGGTGGTGTGGCGCCGGGGCGACGCCGTGACGCTGCGGCTGTGGCTGCTGACCATCGGCGCGCGGCTCGCGCTGACGGGCGTGGAGTACGCGCTGTTCGGCGAGCCGTTCGACGGGGGTGCCTTCCTGCTCGGCTTCGGGCTGACGCTGGCCGTCCAGCAGGTCGTGCTGATGCGGCGGGGGCGGGCGCTGGTCCCCGGCGGGACGGAGCCGGGGGGCGGCCTCGGCCCGGCCGGCGTGCCCGGCTCCGCCGGGTGACGCCTTACTCTGCGTACATGCGGTTGACGGACTTCTGGCGGCGAATGGCCGACCACTTCGGAGCGGCGTACGCCGACTCCTTCGCGCGGGATCACGTGATGTCGGAGCTGGGCGGCAGGACGGTGCACGAGGCGCTCGACGCCGGCTGGAACGCCAAGGACGTGTGGCGTGCGGTGTGCCGGGCGATGGAGATCCCCGCCGACCGGCGCTGACCTCGGACGCCTCCTTCCGGCGTCCGTCCCGCCCCCGGATCCGGTTCCTCGGGACCCGCGTGGCGCGTTTGACACAAAAATCGAACATCCATTCTCATGGGTGGACCGGGCCTGTGGGGAGAAGGCGTTTCTCCAGGTCAGCGCGGTGCCCGGGCCCGTTGTCAGTGGCAGGCGCTAGCGTCGTGGACGTGAAGCGATCGACTCAAACGAACCGGGTGGAACCCATGGCAGGCACGGACCGCGAGAAGGCGCTCGACGCCGCACTCGCGCAAATCGAACGGCAATTCGGCAAGGGCGCCGTGATGCGCCTCGGTGAGCGTCCCAACGAGCCCATCGAGGTCATCTCCACCGGGTCGACCGCTCTCGACGTCGCGCTCGGCGTCGGCGGGCTGCCGCGCGGCCGCGTGGTGGAGGTCTACGGTCCGGAGTCCTCCGGCAAGACGACCCTCACCCTGCACGCGGTGGCCAACGCGCAGCGGGCCGGCGGCACGGTGGCCTTCGTCGACGCGGAGCACGCGCTCGACCCGGAGTACGCCAAGAAGCTCGGCGTCGACATCGACAACCTGATCCTGTCCCAGCCGGACAACGGCGAGCAGGCGCTGGAGATCGTCGACATGCTGGTCCGCTCCGGCGCGCTCGACCTGATCGTCATCGACTCCGTGGCCGCCCTGGTGCCGCGCGCGGAGATCGAGGGCGAGATGGGCGACTCGCACGTGGGCCTCCAGGCCCGCCTGATGAGCCAGGCGCTCCGGAAGATCACCAGCGCGCTGAACCAGTCCAAGACCACCGCGATCTTCATCAACCAGCTCCGCGAGAAGATCGGCGTGATGTTCGGCTCCCCGGAGACCACGACCGGTGGCCGGGCGCTCAAGTTCTACGCCTCGGTGCGCATCGACATCCGCCGCATCGAGACCCTGAAGGACGGCACGGAGGCGGTCGGCAACCGCACCCGCTGCAAGGTCGTCAAGAACAAGGTCGCGCCGCCCTTCAAGCAGGCCGAGTTCGACATCCTCTACGGCCAGGGCATCAGCCGCGAGGGCGGCCTGATCGACATGGGCGTGGAGCACGGCTTCGTGCGCAAGGCCGGTGCCTGGTACACGTACGAGGGCGACCAGCTCGGCCAGGGCAAGGAGAACGCCCGCAACTTCCTGAAGGACAACCCCGACCTCGCCAACGAGATCGAGAAGAAGATCAAGGAGAAGCTGGGCGTGGGCGTCAAGCCCGAGGCGGCGGGCGGCGAGCCGGGCGCGGACGCGGCGGGCGCCGCGGCGGCCGAGCCCGCCAAGGCCGTGCCGGCCCCGGCCGCCAAGGCCACGGGGAAGGCCAAGGCCGCGGCCAAGGGCTAGCCGCCCATGACACGGCGAAGCGACTGGCCCGAACAGCCCGTTGAGCACCGTGCCGGCCGGAGCGGCCGCGGCGATCGCGCGGACGGCGGTGCCGCGTCCCCGTCGAGGGCCGGGAACGCGGCACCACCGCCGCCCGAGGAGCAGGCGCGGGCGATCTGCCTGCGCCTGCTCACCGGCAGCGCGCGCACCCGGAAGCAGCTCGCGGAGGCGCTGGCCAAACGGGGGATCCCCGACGAGGTGGCGGAGGAGGTGCTGTCCCGCTTCGAGGAGGTGGGGCTGATCGACGACGCCGCGTTCGCCGGCGCCTGGGTGGACTCCCGGCACCGCGGCCGGGGGCTGGCCCGCCGGGCCCTGGCCCGGGAGCTGCGCACCAAGGGCGTCGACACGGCGCTGATCGACGAGGCCGTCGGCCGGCTCGACGCGGACCAGGAGGAGCGGACCGCCCGCGACCTGGTCGAGCGCAAACTGCGCTCGACCCGCGGCATGGACCGCGAGAAGCGGCTACGGCGGCTCGTCGGCATGCTCGCCCGCAAGGGCTACTCCGAGGGCCTCGCCCTCCGGGTCGTCCGACGGGCGCTGGAGGAGGAGGGCGACGACCCCGAGGCGCTGGACGCGTACCTGCCGCCGGGGGAGTAGACGGCGGGACGGACGTCGTACCGCGGAGCGGCGCGGCCCGCCGCCCGCGCGGTGCGCCCGCCCCCGCCCGCCCCCGCCCGCCCCCGCCCGCCCCCGCCCGCCCCCGCCCGCCCCCGCCCGCCCCCGCCCGTCCCCGCTCGTACCCGTGTGCTCAGCGCGCCACCGGCAGCCCCGCCGCCCGCCACGCCTGGAAGCCGCCCACCAGATCGGTGGCCCGGTGCAGGCCCAGCCGCCGCAGGGAGACGGCGGCCAGCGACGACGCGTACCCCTCGTCGCAGACGACCACCACCGGCAGGTCGTGCCCCGTGGCCTCCTGGGCGCGGTGCTCGCAGGCGGGGTCGAGCCGCCACTCCAGTTCGTTGCGTTCCACGACCAGCGCTCCGGGGATCGTCCCGTCGCGCTCCCGCAGGGCGGCGTAGCGGATGTCCACCAGCAGCCCGCCGCGCGCCCGGACGTCGGCGGCCTCGGCCGGGGACAGCCGGTCCAGCTCCGCGCGGGCGGCGGCGAGCAGTTCCTCGACCCTCACGCCCACTCCTCCGGCCACTCGACCTGTTCGAGCCGCAGCACCGGCCCGGTCCTGGAGTAACGCCGCATCATCGGTAGCGGCGGGTAGTAGGCGTGCGCGGATACGGCGTGCCCGTCCCCCGGGTTGAAGACCTGGTGGACGTGGTGCGGGCCGAACGCCACGCCGTCCCGTTCGGCGAGCCGGCGCTCGCGGTCGACGCCGTCCGCCAGTTCCAGCGTCTTCCACCCCTCGGTGGGCAGCCGGACGGCGAGCGACTGCTCGGTCAGCACGCCCCCGGCGGTGACGAAGGCGCCGTGCGAGCCGCCGTGGTCGTGCCAGCCGGTGCCGGCGCCGGGCGGCCAGCCGATGAGCCACGCCTCGCACCCGCCCGGCCCGTCCAGCCGGATCCAGGTGCGGCCGGCGGGGTCGAGGGGGAGCGAGGAGACGAGGGCCGCGTCGGCGGCCACGGACCGGACGTAGGCGAGGAGTTCGGCCGCGGAGGGCCCGCCGGCCCGGGCGGGAGCGGGCGTGGCGGAAGGCACGGGAGCGGGCCCGGGAGAGGGCACGGGAGAAGACAGGGGGAGAGGCAACGGAACCGTCCTGGAAGATCGCGAGAGGAGCGCGCCGCACCCGGCTCGGCCGGGGGCCCGCGAGGAGAGCGGATCAGCAGGACGGACGACAGACACAGCCCGCGTAGCGGAGCAGGTCCACATGGACCCTCCGCCAGAAACGCGCGCCTCCGTCAGTCACGTTCCGGAGTCAACCATCGACCGTCCATCCGGGTCAACGCTTGGCCGAAGCCTCACGCGCGGCCGCCTCGTCGGCCCCAGCGGCCACCCGCACAGCCTCGCCCCCCGAAGCGCCGTCGGACGTCTCCTTCACGAGATCCGTGCCCGTCGCCCGGACCGGCTCCGGGGCGCCGCCGCGCGTCGCGTCCGCGCACGCGGCGAGCTCGGCCGCCCGCACCCCGGAGAGCGCGGCCACCAGGTACCCGTCCGGCCGGACCACCAGCACGGTGTGCGCCGCGGCCCCCGGATAGCCCTCCGCCACCAGCAGTTCGGCCCGCATCGGAAGCCCCTCCACGGCGGCGGCCAACCGCGGCATCAGCCCCGCGCCGAGCCAGTGCCGGCGCTCCCACACCCCCGTCCCGGGAGCGATCAGCACCACCAGCAGAGCGCCGTCGAGCCGGTCGTGCAGCCGGACCGACGACCCGTCGGGCGCCGTCACCGGCACGTCCTCCACCGGCGCCCCGACCGGGGTGCCGACGGGCACCGAGCCGGCGGGCGGTGCCGCCGGCGCCAGGGCCGTCCGGCCGTACAGCACCGGGCCGGCCAGCGCCCCCCGCCCCAGATGACCTTCCGTCAGGATCACGTCGTGGCCGCGCACGGAGCCCGGCACGACCGTCCGCCGGACCGTGCGCCAGCCGCCCGCGCCCCGGACCGCGGGCAGCGCCCGGTCGGCGGACCGCAGCAGGCAGCCGACCGCCTCCCTGCGCTCCTCCTCGTAGCTGTCGAGCAGCGCCTCCGAGGCGCCGTGGTGCCAGGCCAGGGCGAGCTTCCAGGCCAGGTTCCCGGCGTCCCGCAGCCCCTCGTCCAGCCCCTGGGTGCCGAAGGTGCCCAGCAGATGGGCGGCGTCCCCGGCGAGGAAGGCGCGTCCGTCGCGCCAGCGGCGCGCGAGGCGGTGGTGCACGGCGTACACGCCGGTGTCCAGCAGCTCGTAGGGGGGCACGTCCCCGCACCACGCGCCCAGGGAGTCGTGGACGTGGCCCAACAGGGTCTCGGGGGTGACCAGTCCGCCGTCCGGCGGCAGCAGCCAGTCGAGCCGCCACACCCCGTCCGGCAGTGGACGGGCCGTCACCTCCGGGCCGCGCAGCGGCGACCGCTGGAGCACGGCCTCGCCCGGCCACGGCAGCTCGGTGCGCAGGGCCGCGACGGCGTACCGCTCGACGTTCGTCCGCCCGGGGAAGCGCGTGCCCAGCAGCTTGCGCACGGTGGACCGCGCGCCGTCGCAGCCGACCAGAAAGCTCGCCCGCCACGTCGCCCCGTGCTGGGTCTCCAGGGTGACCCCGCCGCCGTCCTGCCGGAGCCCGGTCACCCGGCAGTCGGGAACGATCCGCGCGCCGTCGTGGGCGGCCAGCGCCGCCCGCAGCTCGCGGACCAGCGCATGCTGCGGCAGATGGAGGGGCGGCGGCTCGCCGGGACCGCCGTCCGGCGTGTCCTCGGCGGGGGCACCCTCGTCGTCGGGGACGAACGCCCCGTCGTCCGCCGGGACTTCCTTGCCCGCGTCGGGCCCGGTGAAGGCCACCCGGGCCACCGTCGAGCGGCGGCGCAGGGTGCGCCAGCCGGTCCAGCGGGCGCCCTCCGCGGTGGTGCAGCCGAGCCGCTCCAGCATCGCGGCGGTGTCCGGCCGGAGCACGGCGGTCCGGGCGAGGCGGCGCTCGGCGAGGTCCGCGTCGTCGGCCGGCCGCTCGTCCAGGACGACGACGGGCACCTCGTGGCGGGAGAGGGCCAGGGCGAGCGCGAGGCCGACGGGGCCGGCCCCGACGACGGTCACCGGGTCCACGGCGCGAGGGTGGTGAGGAGACGGAGCGCGATCACAGAACGTATGCAACCCATTGCCGGTGCTTGCGTCAAGTGATCAGTGGTCCCCCGTCGGCGCGCCGGTGGCGCACGCCCCCCGGTCCGCGGAGGGACCGGGAGCCGTCGTGCGCCACCGGGGCATCACCGGGTCAGGCGGCCGGACCTGCTCCTGCGGCGTTCCCGAGCTCCACGGCCACGGGGGGAGCGGGAGGGGCGCCCTTGCGGGAGCGCTTCGTGCGCCGTTCGATCCAGTTGGCGATGCCGGACAGGGCCAGGCAGAGCACGATGTAGATCGAACCGAAGATGATCATCATCGGGATGTACGCGTAGACACCGCCCACCGGCGGCTGCTGCTGCGCGAACCCCTTGCCCACGTAGAGCAGTTCCTCGTAGAGGATGATGAAGCCGAGCGAGGTGTCCTTGAGCGTCACCACCAGCTGGCTGATGATCGAGGGCAGCATCGAGCGGACGGCCTGCGGGACGAGGATGCCCGTCATCACCTGGGTCTTGCGCAGACCGATGGCGTAGGCGGCCTCGCTCTGCCCCTTGGGCAGGGCCTTGATGCCGGACCGGAAGATCTCCGCCTGGACCGACCCGTTGTAGAGGGTCAGGCCGATGACCAGGGCCCACATGGGCTCGGTGGTGAAGATGGCCGCGGAGAGCAGGAAGATCATGATGAGCAGCGGCATGGCGCGGAAGAACTCCACGACCACGGTGGCCGCCCAGCGCACCGGCCGGTGGTCGGAGAGCCGCGCCGTGGCCAGCAGCGCGCCGAACGCGAGGGAGAACGCCGCCGCGAAGGCGAACGTCTTGAGCGTCGTCAGCAGGCCCTCGAGGATGCGTTCCTGCGTGTCGTTGTACTGGTACGTGTCCCACAGGCTGTGCTGGAACTGCCCGGTCACGTCCAGCCGGTGGATGATGAAGGCGAGAAGGCCGAGGATCGCGAGGGCCGAGACCGCGCCGTACACCCGGTTGCGGGCCCGGGCCTTGGGGCCGGGGGCGTCGAAGAGGACGTTGGTGGTCACCGGGCCACCGCCATCCGGTTCTCCAACAGCCGGAAGAGGCCGCTGATCACGAAGGTGATGATGAGGTAGCAGATCGCGATCCAGAGGAAGATGACGTAGATGTTGTACCCCTCGTCCGCGTTGAGCTGCTGCTGGACGGCCCCGAGTTCCGTCACGTTGAAGCCGGAGGCGATGGCCGTGTTCTTGGCGAGCGCGATCATCAGGCTGCCGATCGGGGGTATCGCGGTCCGGAGGGCCTGCGGCAGGACGACCTGGCCCAGGGTCTGGCTGAAGGTCATCCCGATCGACCGGGCCGCCTCCGCCTGCCCCATGGGCACGGTGTTGATGCCCGACCGGATGGCCTCGCAGATGAAGGCCGAGGTGTAGCAGCCCAGGGCCAGCACGGCGAGCCAGAAGGTGTCCCAGCCCTTGAGCCCCAGGGCCGGCAGGCCGAGGGTCACGGCGAGGAAGAGGAGCACGAGCGGGGTGTTGCGCAGCAGCGTCACCCACGTCGTGCCGAAGACACGCAGCGCGGGCACCGGAGAGACCCGGAACGCGGCGATCAGGGTGCCCAGTACCAGGGCCAACAGTGCGCTCAGCACCGTCAGCTCGACGGTGTTGAGGAAGCCTTCGCGGAAATCCGCGAAGTGGTCCGTCAGAACGTTCAAGTCACTTCTCCGGAATCGCGTGGCGGTCGTCCCCGGGCCGTCCCCGGGCCCTCGTCAAAGGCCCGGGGACGGCCCGGCCGGAAGCGGTCAGTGGGGTCAGTAGCGGTCGACGGCGGGCGGCTCCTGGGCGGCCACGCCCGACTGGCCGAGCGTGGCGTCGTACGCCTTCTTCCAGTCGCCGTTCTTGATGTGGGCTTCCAAAGCGTTGTTGACCGCGTCGCGCAGGGCCTTGTCGCCCTTCTTCAGGCCGACGCCGTACGGCTCCTTGGAGAAGGGGCTGCCGACGACCTTGAGCTGGCCCTTGTTCTGGGCGGCATAGCCCTTGAGGATCGAGTCGTCGGTGGTGACCGCGTCCACCGTGCCGTTGAGCAGCTCCTGGACGCAGAGCTGGTAGGTCTGCTGGGCCTTGACCTCCTTGGCGCCGTACTTGTCTTCCTTGATCCGCTTGAGCGGGGTGGAGCCGGTCGCCGAACAGACCTTCTTGCCCTTGATGTCGTCCGGGCCCTTGATGTCGCTGCCCGCCTTGACGAGCAGGTCCTGGCCGGCGATGTAGTACGGGCCGCCGAAGTCGATCTGCTTCTTGCGCTCGTCGTTGATCGTGTACGTACCGACGTACAGGTCGACGCCGCCGTTGGCGATCTGGGTCTCCCGGGCCGCCGAGGGCACCGTCTTGAACTCGATGTGGGCGTTGTCGAAGCCGAGATCGGCCGCGATCATCCGGGCGATCTCCACGTCGAAGCCGGACCGCGTCTTGTCGCTGGGGTTCTCGAAGCCGAGGAAGGGCTGATCGGACTTGGTGCCGATGGTGATCTTCTTGCCCTTGATCTTCTCGAAGACGGGCGAGTCCTTGACGTCCGCCGCAGTGTTGACCTTGTAGGTCGGGGCGGCAGGTGCGGAGGAGCCGCCGGACCCGGCGTCGTTCTTCTTGTCGTCCTCGCGGTCCTTCCCGCAGGCGGTCGCGGACGCGGCCAGCGCCACCACCACGGCGGCCACGGCGGCGGTCTTCCGGAGCTTCATCGTGAACATCCTTTGTGTCGGCGGGTGTTCGCCCTGCGGGAGGACGGCGTGGGGGTGGGGTGAAGGGAGGGGCTCAGGGGTGGGTTCAGCGGTGTGCTCAGTGGTGGAGGATCTTGGACAGGAAGTCCTTGGCCCGGTCGCTGCGCGGGTTGCTGAAGAAGCTGTCCGGCCGCGCCTCCTCGACGATGCGGCCGTCGGCCATGAAGACCACGCGGTTGGCGGCGGAGCGGGCGAAGCCCATCTCGTGGGTGACGACGACCATGGTCATCCCGTCCCGGGCGAGCTGCTGCATGACCTCCAGCACCTCGTTGATCATCTCCGGGTCCAGGGCGGAGGTCGGCTCGTCGAAGAGCATCACCTTGGGGTCCATGGCGAGCGCGCGGGCGATGGCCACGCGCTGCTGCTGGCCGCCGGAGAGCTGGGCCGGGTACTTGTCCGCCTGGGCGCCGACGCCCACCCGGTCCAGCAGGCTGCGCGCGGTGGCCTCGGCCGTCTTCCGGTCCTTCTTGCGGACCTTGACCTGGCCGAGCGTCACGTTGTCCAGGACGGTCTTGTGCGCGAACAGGTTGAAGGACTGGAAGACCATGCCCACGTCGGCGCGCAGCCGCGCCAGCTCCCTGCCCTCCTGGGGCAGCGGCCGGCCGTCGATGGTGATCGAGCCGGAGTCCGTCGTCTCCAGCCGGTTGATGGTCCGGCACAGCGTCGACTTCCCCGAACCCGACGGGCCGATGACGACGACCACCTCGCCGCGGGCGATGGTGAGGTCGATGTCCTGGAGCACGTGCAGCTGCCCGAAGTGCTTGTTGACCTTGTCCAGGACGACCAGTGCGTCCCCGGCGGGGGCGGGGCCCTCGGCGGCCTTGGCGTCCTTGGTCACCGGTGCTTCGCTCATCGGCGTTCCTCGCTCCGTCCTCCTCGAATGAGAGGACAGTAGTGAGCCGCCCCGACCAGCGTCATTACATCTGAGCTGAAATTGAGCATAACGATCCGGCCGCGGCCGGACACCGTGCGTGAAGGGGGCGCGAAGCGCACGCGGGGCGTACCGGCTGCATAACGGAAGCCCCCGGCGGGGCCGCACCCCCTTGACGCGCGCCGCGTCCATCGGAGTGGATGCGGTGTCGCCGCACGCGCGCGGCCGGCAACGCGGACGGAAGGCGACGGAGGACGAGTGAGACTGCTGCTGGTGGAGGACGACGACCACGTCGCCGCGGCCCTGTCGGCCGTACTGGCCCGGCACGGCTTCGCCGTCACCCACGCCCGCAACGGCGAGGAGGCCCTCCAGGCCCTGCTGCCGGGTGATGCCGCGCCGTTCGGCGTCGTCCTGCTCGACCTCGGCCTGCCCGACCAGGACGGCTTCGAGGTCTGCGGCAGGATCCGCAAGCGCACCGCCACCCCCGTCATCATGGTGACCGCGCGGGCCGACACCCGCTCCAAGATCCACGGCCTGAACCTGGGCGCCGACGACTACGTCGTCAAGCCGTACGACACCGGCGAGCTGCTCGCCCGCATCCACGCCGTCGCCCGGCGCACCCCGCCGGGTCCCGGGCCCCAGCCCGGGCCGGACGAGGTCCCGGGCAGCACCCTGCGGCTGGGCGGCCTGACCATCGAACTGCCCACGCGGCGCGTCTCGGTGGACGGCCTGGCGGTGCCGCTCACCCGCAAGGAGTTCGACCTCCTGGCCTTGCTCGCGCAGCGCCCGGGCGTCGTCTTCCGCCGGGAGCAGATCATCAGCGAGGTGTGGCAGACGAGTTGGGAGGGGACGGGCCGGACACTGGAGGTGCACATCGCCTCGCTCCGGGGCAAACTCCGCATGCCCGCCCTGATCGAGACGGTCAGGGGCGTCGGCTACAAAATCGTCGTCCCCACGGCGTGACGGCCGAACGCACCCGTGCGCGCCCGACTCCTCCCCCTGCTCATCGTCCTCATGGCCGGCGTGCTGCTCGCCCTCGGCCTCCCGCTCGGCGCCGGCCTGGCCAACGTGCAGCAGCAGCGCCTGGTGGTCGACCGGATCGACGACACCGCGCGGTTCGCCGCGCTCGCCCAGTACGTCGCCACCCGGCCGTTCGAGACGGCCACCGACGCCGACGAGCGGCTGATCACCCTCCGGGCCGAACTCAACCGCTACGAGGACCTGTACGGCATACGCGCCGGCGTCTTCTACCGCGACGGCACCATCATGGCCGCCGCCCCGGCCGGCTGGACCGGGCCGCCCGACGCCGAGGGCGAGCGGGCGTTCCGCGAGGCGCTGGCGGGCCGCCGCAGCCATGACCCCGAACAGGTCTGGCCCTGGGACCCCCACCGGCTCACCGTCGCGTCCCCGGTGATCCGCGACGGTGACGTCGTCGCGGTCGTCGTCACCGACTCGCCCACCGGGGCGCTGCGCTCGTGGATCCTGCACAAGTGGCTGCTGATACTGGTGGGGGAGTCGGCGGCGATGCTGCTCGCCGTGGCCGCCGCGTTCCGGCTCACCGGCTGGGTGCTGCGGCCCGTCCGCACCCTGGACGCCGCCGCGCACGGCATGGCCGGCGGCCGGCTGAACTCCCGGGTGGCGGCCGACAGTGGACCGCCGGAACTCCGGCGGCTGGCCCGCTCGTTCAACGAGATGGCCGACAACGTCGAGGAGTCCCTGGAGCAGCAGCGCGCGTTCGTCGCCGACGCCTCCCACCAGCTGCGCAACCCGCTCGCCGCCCTGCTGCTGCGGATCGAGCTGCTGGCGCTGGAACTGCCCGAAGGGCACGAGGAGATCGCCTCCGTGCGCACCGAGGGCAAGCGGCTGGCCCGGGTGCTGGACGACCTCCTCGACCTCGCGCTCGCCGAGCACGCCGCGAGCGACCTCCAGCTGACCGACATCGCGGAGCTCGTCGCCGACCGGGTCGGCGCCTGGTCGCCGGTGGCCGAACGGGAGCGGGTGGAACTGGCCTACACGGGCCCGGCGGCGGCCACGGGCTGGGCCGACCCCGTCGCCCTGTCCAGCGCGCTCGACGCCGTCATGGACAACGCCCTCAAGTTCACGCCGGAGGGCGCCCGGGTCGAGGTCGCCCTGGAGGCGGCGGGGGACCGCGTCGTCGTCACCGTCACCGACGAGGGGCCGGGCCTGACGGACGAGGAGCTCGCCCGCGTCGGCGACCGCTTCTGGCGCAGCGGCCGGCACCAGAACGTCTCGGGGTCGGGACTCGGCCTCTCCATCGCCCGCACCCTGCTCACCGCCGGCGGCGCGGGCATCGGCTACGCGCCCAACGAGCCGCACGGGCTGCGGGTCGCCATCGACGTGCCGCGCGAGAAGCCGTAGGAGGAGCCGAAGAAGCCGTCAGGGTTTCGTCGACACGTAGTACCGCCGCGCCCCCGAGTGCAGCTTCAGCGGATCGGTGAAGACCGCCGTGCGCAGGTCCACCCGCTGCGCCGCGTGCACCTCCTCGCCGATCCGGTCCCGGCTCGCTATCACCGTGCGCGTCACGCCCTCGGTGAGGCCCGCGTCGGTGTCCTCGGTGGTGATGAGCAGGTTCGCGACCGCGATGGTCTTCACCGCCTCGGTGGCCTCCATGGCCGGGTACGCGTCCGCCGGCATCACCGCGGCCCGGTAGAACCGCGTCTCGCGGCCCATCGTCCGGAGCGGGCCGATCATGTCGCCGAGCTGCACGAGCCGTACCGGCATCCGCCGGCTCAGCGACAGGACGGCGTTGGTGGGCAGCCCGCCGGACCAGAAGAAGGCGTCGATCTCGCCCCGCTCCAGGAGGTCCGGCATCCGGTCGATGCCCACCTGGACGGGGGTGATGTCCCTGGTGAAGTCCAGGCCCGCGGCCCGGAACAGCCTCCTGGTGATCAGCTGCACCCCGGAGCCCTCGGCCCCCACGCCGACCTTGAGCCCCTTGAGGTCCCGGATCGACTGGGCCGAGGCGTCCTTGCGCACCACGAGCTGCATGTAGTCGTCGTAGAGGCGGGCGCAGGCCCGCAGCCGGTCGCTTCCCGGACGTTTGTTGTCGACGTAGTCCGCGGCGGCGTCGGCCGTCGCGATCGCGAAGTCGGCGTCGCCCGAGGTGAGCTGCCTGAGGTTGTCGACGGAGCCGGTGCTGAGCCGCAGCCGGACGTCCAGGGCCGGCAGGTCGCGGGCCAGGTCCTCCTTGAGCAGCGCGCCGTACTTGGCGTAGACGCCGGTCGGCACCCCCGTGGCGACGGTGATCCGGCCGCCCGGCACCGGGGTCTCCGGCGGCGCGGCCAGCGACCAGGTGAGCAGCGCGAGCAGGACGGCGGACAGGGCACCCGCCCACACGGTGCGGCGCCGGTGCAGAGGGGTACGGGGTGCCATGGGCGGATCCTGCCAGCGCGCGCCGGGGGACGCCAGGCCTCCGCGGGCCGGATGCGGCTCTTCGCGGGCGGGAACTCCCGGCGTTCCGCGCCCCGGCGCGCGGCCGGAGCGGAGTGGGACGTTCCGGCACGGAAGAGGTCCTCCGGGACACCGCCTACCCTTGTGTGCATGACCAGCAGCGACCGGAGCCACGACGTGCCCTCGACCAAGACCTACCTCATCCGCACCTACGGGTGCCAGATGAACGTCCATGACTCCGAGCGGCTCTCCGGCCTGCTGGAGGACGCGGGCTACGTCCGCGCCCCCGAGAACACCGCCGAGGGCGACGCCGACGTCGTCGTCTTCAACACCTGCGCCGTCCGCGAGAACGCCGACAACAAGCTGTACGGCAACCTCGGCCGGCTGGCCCCGATGAAGACCCGGCGCCCCGGCATGCAGATCGCCGTCGGCGGCTGCCTGGCGCAGAAGGACCGCGACACCATCGTCAAGAAGGCGCCGTGGGTCGACGTCGTCTTCGGCACGCACAACATCGGCAAGCTGCCCGTGCTGCTGGAGCGCGCCCGGATCCAGGAGGAGGCGCAGGTCGAGATCGCCGAGTCGCTGGAGGCGTTCCCGTCCACCCTCCCGACCCGGCGCGAGAGCGCGTACGCCGCGTGGGTCTCGATCTCCGTCGGCTGCAACAACACCTGCACCTTCTGTATCGTCCCCGCGCTGCGCGGCAAGGAGAAGGACCGCCGGCCCGGCGACATCCTGGCCGAGGTGGAGGCGCTGGTCGCCGAGGGCGTCAGCGAGATCACCCTGCTCGGGCAGAACGTCAACGCCTACGGCTCCGACATCGGCGACCGCGAGGCGTTCTCCAAGCTGCTGCGCGCCTGCGGGAAGATCGAGGGCCTGGAGCGCGTCCGCTTCACCTCGCCGCACCCGCGCGACTTCACCGACGACGTGATCGCCGCGATGGCCGAGACGCCCAACGTGATGCCGCAGCTGCACATGCCGCTCCAGTCCGGCTCGGACACCGTCCTGAAGGCGATGCGCCGTTCGTACCGCCAGGAGCGCTTCCTCGGCATCATCGACAAGGTGCGCGCCGCCATGCCGGACGCCGCGATCTCCACCGACATCATCGTCGGCTTCCCCGGTGAGACCGAGGAGGACTTCGAGCAGACCATGCACGTGGTCCGCGAGGCCCGCTTCGCCCAGGCGTTCACCTTCCAGTACTCCAAGCGCCCCGGCACCCCCGCGGCGACCATGGACGGCCAGATCCCCAAGGAGGTCGTGCAGGCGCGCTACGAGCGGCTGGTGGAGCTCCAGGAGCGGATTTCCTGGGAGGAGAACAAGAAGCAGGTCGGCCGGACGCTGGAGATCCTGGTCGCCGAGGGCGAGGGCCGGAAGGACGACGCCACGCGGCGGCTGTCCGGCCGGGCGCCCGACAACCGCCTCGTCCACTTCACCAAGCCCGACGAGCCGGTCCGGCCGGGCGACGTGGTCACGGTCGAGATCACCTACGCCGCCCCGCACCACCTGCTGGCCGAAGGCGCGGCCAAGAGCGTGCGCCGCACCCGCGCGGGCGACGCCTGGGAGAAGCGCACCGCCGCCGCCGCGGAGAAGCCGAAGGGCGTGCTGCTCGGCATCCCGACCATCGGCGCTCCGGCGCCCTCCCCGGCGCCGGCCGCCGCGGGCTGCGGCTGCGACTGAGCCGGGTACCGAGAAGGGCGTTAGGGTTCCGAACATGCTCGTCGCCGCCGCCGTGTGCCCCTGCCCGCCGCTGCTCGTACCCGAGGTCGCCGCCGGGGCCGCCCCGGAGCTCGACCCGCTGCGGGCCGCCTGCCTGGACGCGGTCGCCGTCCTGGCCGCCGCCCGGCCCGACCGCCTCGTCGTGGTCGGGCCCGCCGCCGAGGCCGGTGCGGGCACCCACCCGGAGGGCGCCCGCGGCTCGTTCCGCGGTTTCGGGGTGCCCCTGGACGTCCGACTGGGCGCGGGTGACGCCGACGGGCGGCCGCTGCCGCTCTCGCTGGCCGTCGCCGCCTGGCTGCTGGAGCGCACCGGCTGGTCGGCGTCCCCGGTGGCCGGCCTCGGGGTGGCCGAGTCGCTCGAACCCGCCGGCTGCCTGGCCGCGGGCCGCGAGC
>NZ_JAIQLH010000202.1 GCF_020037025.1 Streptomyces huiliensis
CCGGTGGCCGGCCTCGGGGTGGCCGAGTCGCTCGAACCCGCCGGCTGCCTGGCCGCGGGCCGCGAGCTGGCCTCGCTGGAGGACCGCGTCGCGCTGCTGGTCATGGGCGACGGCAGCGCCCGCCGCACGGTGAAGGCGCCCGGCTACCTCGACGAGCGGGCGGAGGGCTTCGACGCCGCCTCGGCGGCCGCCCTGGGCTCCGCCGACACCGCCGCCCTCGCCGCCCTCGACTCCGCGACCGCCCGCGAGCTCCAGGCCGTCGGCCGGCCGGCCTGGCAGGTGCTGGCGGGCGCGGCGGAGGGCGCCGGGCTGAGCGGCCGGGCGCTGTACGAGGAGGCGCCGTACGGCGTGGGGTACCACGTCGCGGTCTGGTCCTGAGGCGCCCCGACGCGTCCACCGCGTACGCCGACGGCCGCGGAGCGAGCTGCTCCGCGGCCGTCGCCGTACCCGTACGAAAGACGTCAGGAAGAAGTCCCTAGCCCCGGGATTCGGTGCCGCCCTTGGGGCCCTCGGGCTCGGCGAGCCGGCCGAGCGCCTCCTTGGCCTTGCCGGTACCGGTCCGGATCTGGTTGCTGTACTTGCCGTCGGTCTTGGAGTCGACCATCCGCGCGGCCTTGTCCAGCCCCTGCTCGATCTTGTCCCCGTGCTGCTGCACGAGGCCGCCGACCTTGTCCTTCACCGGTCCGATCTTCGCCTTGAGATCGTCGAACAGGCCCATGGGCACCTACCCTCGCTTCCTTCCGCGCGCGGTCCGCGCACTACTTGCGGGCGCCCTCACCGGCCTCGCTGTCCGCCGCCTCGTCCGCGGACTGCTGCTTCGGAATGTCGACTCCCTCAGCCCCCTCGCCCCCGTCGGCCGCCCCGGTCTCCCCGGCGGAACCGGCCGCGGCGTCCGCGGTCGCCGCGGCCGTCGCGGTCTCATCCGCCGCGGTGTCCGTCCCGGCGCCGCCGTCCGGTTCCGCCGTCCGGGTGTCCGCCGCGGCCTCCTCCGTTGACGGCTGCGACGGCTTGCGGCGAAGCCATGAAAACACGCCCATATCTACTCCATTACCTTACTGGTGTGAGCGAAATCCCGGGTCGCCCGGAGCGTCCCATTGCGCCGCTCGCGGGCTCCGGCCCGTGAACCGGCGGTCGGAACCTCGCAACAGGCAACGAGGCCGTGGGCGTCGCGTCACGTCGCTCGTTCGAGGGGCGGCCCGGTGTTTGCGAGACTGGTGGGGTGAGAAACGCAGCCCCCGCACCGCAGGTCATCGCCGTCGTAGGTCCCACCGCGGCCGGCAAGTCCGACCTCGGCGTCGCGCTCGCGCGACACCTCGACGGCGAGGTCGTCAACGCCGACTCCATGCAGCTCTACCGCGGCATGGACATCGGCACCGCCAAGCTGACGACGGAGGAGCGGCAGGGGATCCCCCACCGGCTGCTCGACATCTGGGACGTCACCGAGGCCGCGAGCGTCGCCGAGTACCAGCGGCTGGCCCGCGCCGAGATCGACCGGCTGCTGGCCGAGGGCCGCACCCCCGTCCTCGTCGGCGGATCCGGCCTGTACATCAAGGGGGCCATCGACGCCCTGGAGTTCCCCGGCACCGACCCGGCCGTCCGGGCCCGCCTGGAGGACGAACTCGCCGAGCACGGACCGGGCGTCCTGCACACCCGGCTGGCCGCCGCCGACCCGGACGCGGCCCGCGCCATCCTGCCCGGCAACGGCCGCCGCATCGTCCGGGCACTGGAGGTCATCGAGATCACGGGGAAGCCGTTCACCGCCAACCTGCCCGGCGAGACGGCCGTCTACGACACCGTGCAGATCGGCGTCGACGTCGAGCGGCCCGAGCTGGACGAGCGCATCACCAGGCGCGTGGACGTCATGTGGGAGGCCGGACTGGTCGACGAGGTGCGCGAACTGGAGCGGGCCGGACTGCGCGAGGGGCGCACGGCGTCGCGCGCGCTCGGGTACCAGCAGGTGCTCGCCTTCCTCGCCGGCGAGTGCACCGAGCAGGAGGCGCGCGACGAGACCGTACGCGCCACCAAGCGCTTCGCGCGCCGTCAGGACTCCTGGTTCCGCCGCGACTCCCGCGTCCAGTGGCTCAGCGGCGCCGCCGACCGGCGGGCGGAACTCCCGGGACTCGCGCTGACGTTGGTCGAACGGGCGGTCACAGCCTGATCACGTGATGGCATCGGGACGCGCCACGTGTCATCCGGGTCTGTCGGACCGTGCCATCATCAGTCTTCGATCGAGCCGTGAAGTCCGGTTGGGAGGGCGCGTGGCGATGGAGGCCGGCCCTCGGGACAGACCGCAGCGACCGCTTGACGACGGGCCCGGCGAGCTCTCCCCCGACGGCCCGGACGCCGCCGACAACGCTGTCCCGGAGGACGGGGACGGCGGGACGGCCGAGTCCTTCCGCGAGCTGCGCCCCCCGCGCCGGCTCCGCGTCTGGCAGCTGGCGCCGATCGTCGTACTCGCCGTGACCGGCTCCCTGATGTTCGCCTTCCCGCTCGCCTTCGAGGTCGGCGACGGCGGCCCGGTCGTCGCCATGCTCGGCCTGCTGATCTGCGGCTGCGCCGCCGGCTGGGGCGTGATGGCGGCCCGCCGCGTCGGCTACACCTGGCCCGGTTTACCGCCGCGCGGCTCCGGACGGCGCCCGGACTGGCGGTACGTGGCCGCGTACGCCGCCGTCGTCGTCCTGGTGACCGTACTGGCCGTCTGGCGCGTGGCCCGGCTGCGGTGAGGGCCCGTACCGGCTGAGGGCCTGTACCGGCCGAGGGCCCCCGGACCGGCTGAGGGCTTCCGCGCCGCCCGCCGTACCATCGACACGTGAGCACCGCGCAGACCGCCTTCCTCAAGGGCCACGGCACCGAGAACGACTTCGTGATCATCCCCGACCACGACGGGCTGATCGACCTCTCCCCGGCCGCCGTCGCGCGGCTGTGCGACCGCCGGGCCGGCATCGGCGCCGACGGCGTGCTGCGGGTCGTCCGGTCCGCCGCCCACCCCGAGGCGCGGGCCATGGCCGACGAGGCCGAGTGGTTCATGGACTACCGCAACAGCGACGGCAGCGTCGCCGAGATGTGCGGCAACGGCGTCCGCGTCTTCGCCCGCTACCTCCAGCGGGCCGGCCTCGCCGACGCCGGCGACCTGGCCATCGCCACCCGGGCGGGCGTGCGCCGCGCGCACATCGCCAAGGACGGCCCCGACGGCGAGCCCGGTCCCGTCACCGTCTCCATGGGCCGGGCCGCGCTGCCCGCCGGCGAGGTGACCGTGACCGTCGGCGACCGCAGCTGGCCCGCGCGCAACGTGAACATGGGCAACCCGCACGCCGTCCTCTTCGTCGAGGACCTGGACCACGCCGGGAAGCTCTTCGACGCCCCGGCCGTGAGCCCGGCGGACGCCTACCCGGACGGCGTCAACGTCGAGTTCGTCGTCGACCGCGGCCCGCGCCACGTCGCCCTGCGCGTCCACGAGCGCGGCTCCGGCGAGACCCGCTCCTGCGGCACCGGCGCCTGCGCGGTGATGGTCGCCACCGCCCGCCGCGACGGCGCCGACCCGGCCGTCGACGGCCGGCCCGTCACCTACACGGTGGACGTTCCCGGCGGCCGGCTCGTGATCGGCGAGCTCCCGGACGGCACGGTCGAGATGACCGGTCCCGCCGTGATCGTCGCCGAGGGGCACTTCGACACCGCCTGGCTGACCGCCTCCTGACGGGCCGGATCCCGCGGCCGTAGCAGGTTCGTCGGTTTTCCGGATGAACGCCTCCCTCGAATGGGTGATCCGGTTCACTCTGCGCGAGAGGGGGTGAGCGGTGCGTGATGGGGTCGGTAGCATCAAGCACCGGCCCGGACGGCGTGAGCCGACCGCCGGTCGACGCTGCCGGAGGTGCCCATGAGCGCAGAGGCCACGAACGAACGCCCCAGCCGCCGCAGGCGCGGCCCCCGGATCGACCTGAGACGGCTGGGCCGCGCGGCGCTCGGCGGCTCGGGGGCCCGGGGCCGGCTCCCCGACGCCCTGGAGCACGTCGCCAAGGTGCACCGGGCCCACCACCCCGGGGCCGATCTCGACCTCCTGCGCCGCGCCTACCTGTTCGCGGAGACCTCGCACCGGGGGCAGACGCGCAAGAGCGGCGGCCCGTTCATCACCCACCCGCTCGCCGTCACCCTGATCCTGGCCGAACTCGGCGCCGAGACGACGACGTTGACGGCCTCCCTGCTCCACGACACCGTCGAGGACACCGAGGTGACCCTCGATCAGGTGGGGGAGCGGTTCGGCGCGGAGGTGCGGTTCCTCGTCGACGGAGTCACCAAGCTGGAGAAGGTCGACTACGGCGCCGCGGCCGAGCCCGAGACCTTCCGCAAGATGCTCGTCGCCACCGGCAACGACGTCCGCGTGATGTCCATCAAGCTCGCCGACCGGCTGCACAACATGCGCACCCTCGGCGTGATGCGCCCCGAGAAACAGGCCCGGATCGCCAAGGTGACGCGGGACGTGCTGATCCCGCTCGCCGAACGGCTGGGCGTCCAGGTGCTCAAGGCCGAACTGGAGGACCTGGTCTTCGCCATCCTCCACCCCGAGGAGTACGCCGCCACCCGCGAGGCCGTCCTCGCCCACGCCGGGCGCCCGGACCCGCTCCAGGCCACGGCGGCGCGGGTGCGCGCGGTGCTCCGGGAGGCCGGCGTCACCGCCGAAGTCCAGGTCCGGCCCCGGCACTTCGTCTCCGTGCACCGGGTGCGGCTCAAGCGCGGCGAGGTGACCGGCTCGGACCTGGGGCGGCTGCTCGTCCTGGTGGGGGAGGACGCGGACTGCTACGCGGTCCTCGGCGAGCTGCACACCTGCTTCACGCCGTACATCTCGGAGTTCAAGGACTTCATCGCCGTCCCCAAGTTCAACCTCTACCAGTCGCTGCACACCGCCATCGCGGGCGAGGCCGGCCAGGTGGCCGAGGTCCTCATCCGCACGCACCAGATGCACCGGGTCGCCGAGGCCGGTGTGATCGCGCTCGGCAACCCCTACGCCGCCGCCGAGACCCCCGACGCGGCGGAGGGCGAACGCGCCGACCCCACCCGCCCCGGCTGGCTCTCCCGCCTCCTGGAGTGGCAGCGGTCCGCCCCCGACCCCGACACCTTCTGGACCTCCCTCCGCGACGAGCTCGCCCAGGACCGGGAGATCACCGTCTTCCGCGCCGACGGCGGCACCATCGGCCTCCCGGCCGGCTCCAGCTGCGTCGACGCCGCGTACGCGCAGTACGGGCAGGGCGGCCACACCTGCATCGGCGCCCGGGTCAACGGCCGGCTGGTCGCCCTCGGGACCGTCCTGCGCGACGGTGACACCCTCCAGCTGCTGATGTCCCCGGACACCGCCTCCGGGCCGTCCCCCGACTGGCGCGAGCACGCTCGGACGCCCGCCGCCCGGATCGCCATCGGCAGCTGGTTCGCCACCCACCCGGCGCCCGACCCGGCGGCGGACGCCGGACCCGTCGGCGCGGCTCCCGCGCCGCCCCCCACGGCCCGTCCGGACGCCCGCGGCCCGGCGCCCGC
>NZ_JAIQLH010000203.1 GCF_020037025.1 Streptomyces huiliensis
CCACCCGCACTCCGCCCCGCGGGCCGCCGGGCACCCGGCGCAGGGGGCCCGGGCCCAGGCAGCGGCCGGCGTGCAGAACGCGGCGGCCAAGGCCACCGGCCAGGCCCAGGCCGAGGCGCGGCGCGCCGCGGAGCGGATCACCACCGCCCGGGCCAAGCGCACCTACGTCATGCCGGTCTCCTCGTACCGGATCACCGCCCGCTTCGGCCAGTCCGGCGGCATGTGGTCGCACCGGCACACCGGCACGGACTTCGCCGCCCCCACCGGCACCCCGGTCAAGGCGGTGCACGGCGGCCGGATCACCCACGCCGGCTGGGCGGGCTCGTACGGCTACCGCATCGTGCTGCGCCTGGACGACGGGACGGAGCTGTGGTTCTGCCACCTGTCGTCCATGGTCAGGACCAAGGGCAAGGTCGCCGCCGGCCAGGTCATCGGCCGCGTCGGGGCGACGGGCAACGTCACCGGGGCGCACCTGCACCTGGAGGTCCGGCCGCACGGCGGGCACCCCATCGACCCGCTGCACTGGCTGCGGTCGAAGGGGCTGCGTCCGTAGGACGGACGTCGGACGTCGTACGGACCCCGGACCCCGGGCGCCGGGCCCGTCGCGAGCGGCGGGAGCCGCCCGCGCGGGCCCGGGGCTCGAAGGCCGGGCCGCGCGCCGTGATCGTCCCTCCGCACCCCGATCCGGAAATTTGCCGCGAATGTTCCGAGTGCGATCGGGAACTCAGATTGTGTGACGACCGCGACCATCAGCACTTCTGTGCCCGCGCGCCTGGACCGGCTGCCCTGGTCCCGGTGGCACTGGACTGTGGTGATCGGGCTGGGCACGGTCTGGATCCTCGACGGCCTGGAGGTCACGGTCGTCGGGAACATCGCGGGACGCCTCTCCGAGCAGGGGAGCGGACTGCCCATCACCGGGGCCCAGGTGACCGGCGTGGCCGCCGCGCTCTATGTGACCGGCGCCTGCCTGGGGGCCCTGTTCTTCGGCCGGCTGACCGACCGGTTCGGCCGTAAAAGGCTGTTCATGGTGACCCTCGCGGTCTACCTGGGGGCGACGGCCCTCACCGCGTTCTCGTACTCGTCCTGGTGGTTCTTCGCCTTCCGCTTCCTCACCGGATTCGGCATCGGAGGCGAGTACGCGGCCATCAACTCCGCCGTGGACGAGCTGATTCCGGCCCGCTACCGGGGCCGCGTCGACCTGATGATCAACGGGAGCTTCTGGCTGGGCGCCATCGCCGGCTCGCTGCTGTCGATCGTCCTCCTGGACACGCGGATCTTCCCCAAGGACGTGGGCTGGCGGCTGACGTTCGGCCTCGGCGTGGTGCTCGGCCTGGTCATCCTGCTGGTCCGCCGCCAGGTCCCGGAGAGCCCGCGCTGGCTGTTCATCCACGGGAAGGCGGAGGAGGCCGAGCGGCTGGTCGACGCCATCGAGCGGCGCATCGAGGCGGACCGGGGCATCAAGCTGGCCCCGCCCGCCGGGAGCATCACCATCCGCCAGCGCAAGCGCACCGGATTCCGGGCCATCGCGCGTACGGTCTTCACGGACTACCGGCGGCGCGCGGTGCTCGGACTCGTCCTCTTCATCGGCCAGGCGTTCCTCTACAACGCCATCACCTTCAGTTTCGGGGAGATCCTCACCAGGTTCTTCGGTGTCGGCACAGCGCGGACCGGCTACTTCTTCGCGGTCATGGCGCTGGGCAATTTCCTCGGCCCGCTTTTCCTCGGCAAACTGTTCGACACCGTCGGCCGACGGGTGATGATCTCGTCCACGTTCCTGCTGTCCGGCGCGCTGCTCTTCGTCACCGCGTGGCTCTTCGCCGACGGCCACCTGACCGCGAACACCCTGACCGCCTGCTGGTGCGTCGTCCTCTTCTTCGCCTCCGCCGGGGCGAGCAGCGCCTACCTCACGGTGTCCGAGGTGTTCCCGACGGAGACGCGGGCCATGGCCATCGCCTTCTTCTACGCGGTGGGCACGGCCGCCGGGGGCATCAGCGGCCCCTTGCTCTTCGCCCAGCTGACGGCCACGGGCGTGGTGGGCGACGCGGTGCTCGCCTTCCAGATCGGCGCGACGCTGATGTGCCTGGCCGGGGTGACCGCCGCCTTCCTGGCGGTGCACGCCGAGGGCCGCTCCCTGGAGGACATCGCCACCCCGCTCTCCGTCCAGCCCGAGCCGCTGCCCGCCACCCCCCGCTGGAGCAGCACCCTCCGCGCCGGGCCGAGCGGGGAGCCCGCGCCGGCGCCGGTGTCGGAGGAGTGACCGGCCCCGGCGGAACACCCGGCACCGGAGGAATACGCTCCGGACTCCGCACGCTGGAAAGGGACATGACCGACAAGCACCGTCACCGCACCCGCACGATCGGCAGTCTGTCCGTCCATCCGCTCGCCCTCGGCGGCAACGTCTTCGGCTGGACCGCCGACGAGGCGCAGTCGTTCGCCGTCCTGGACGCCTACGCCGAGGCCGGCGGCAACTTCGTCGACACCGCGGACGCCTACTCGGCCTGGGCCCCCGGCAACTCCGGCGGCGAGTCCGAGACCGTCATCGGCGACTGGATGGCTTCCCGCCGCAACCGCGACGACATCGTGGTGGCCACCAAGGTCGGCGCGGGCTACCCGGACCGGCCCGGCCTGTCCGCGGCCGTCATCAAGGCGGGCGTCGAGGCGTCCCTGCGCCGGCTGCGCACCGACCGCATCGACCTCTACTACACGCACTACGACGACCCGTCGCTGCCGGTCGAGGACTACATCGCCACGCTCGACGGGCTGGTGAAGGAGGGCAAGGTCCGCGAGATCGCGGCCTCCAACGTCACTCCCGAACGGCTTGCCCGCGCCCTGGAGTTCAGCGACTCCGCCGGACTCGCCAAGTACGTGGCGATCCAGCCCGAGTACAACCTCGTCTCGCGCGCCACCTACGAGGGCCCGCTCGCCGAGGTCGCCGATCGGCACGGCCTCGCCGCCGTCCCGTACTACTCCCTGGCCTCGGGCTTCCTGACCGGCAAGTACCGGCCGGGCACGACGGTCGAGAGCGCCCGCGCGGAAGGCGCCGCCCGGCACCTGACGACCGAACGCGGCCGGCGGGTGCTGGCCGCCCTCGACGAGGTCGCCGCCGCTCACGACGCGGAGGTCGCCACGGTGGCCCTGGCCTGGCTGGCGAGCCGGCCGACGGTGGCCACCCCGCTGGCCAGCGCGCGCACCGTCGAACAGCTGCGGCCGCTGCTGGCGCTCGCGGACCTGCGGCTGACGGAGGAGGAGCTGGCGCGGCTGACGGAGGCGTCGGCGTAGGGGCGGCCACAGCAGGCGGCTACGGCGAGTACGCGCCGTCCGTGCGCGCCGTACCCGCCTGCCCGCGCTCAGCCCTCGCGAGCGCCGCCGTACCCGCCCGCCCGCGCCGTCAGCCCTCGCGCGCCGCCGTGCGCTCCACGCCCCAGGAGGCGAGCGCGACGGTACCGGCCACGCCCAGCACGGACGGCCAGGCGCCGACCTTCTTGGACAGCGGGTGCGAGCCGGCGAACGCGGCCACGTACAGGCCGGTCAGCGCCGCCGCCTTGGCGGAACCGACCTTTCCGGCCCACTGGCGGGCCGCGACCACGCCGGCCGCGCCGAGGGCGACCCCGCCGAGCGGCCGCTTCTTGGTCAGCCGGGCCACGCTGTACCCGCCGACGAGCCCGGCCGCGGCCACCACGGACGCCGGAACTCGTGTCACTGCACTCATCGCTGCCATCGCGGCAACCTCCGCATCAAGGACATCAGGAGACGCGTACGCCTCACCCGGTCTCTCCCGACAGTAACCCGCCCTCGTGCGCGCCCTGTCGGCGAGAGGGAGGAAGCCACCGTTCCGCCGCCAAGGGCCCTGCCGTCCGGGTCCGGCGGCCTCAGCCGGCCGCCGTGAGCAGCGTCTCGGCGACGGCCGTCCGGGCGTAGAGGACGGACCGCCCGGCGCGGTGCGCGCTCACCATCCCCGCCCCGCGCAGCGCCGCCAGGTGCTGGGAGACGCCCGCGGCGGAGATGCCGGTGCGGCCGGCGAGTTCGGTGGTGGACGCGGGGGCCGCCAGCTCCGTCAGCAGCCGGGTCCGGGAGCGGCCGAGGACCGCGGCGATGGCCTCCGCCCGGGCGACCGGCCGCCGCTCCCACAGGGTGCCGGTCCCGCGGGCGGGGTAGGCGAGCTGCGGCGGTTCGGGGTGCCGCGACCAGGTCAGGACCCCGGCGGCGAACACGGACGGGACGAGCAGCAGCCCGGGTCCGGCGGTCTGCCGCGACAGGACGCAGCACCGGCGGACCAGCCGGAGCGTGTTGTCGTCCCAGCTCACCGACGTGTGCAGGTCGTTGAAGAAGTGCCCGGCCCCGTGCTCGGCGACCTGCCGGGCGCGGTGGAAGACCTCCGCGTCCAGCACGGCGCGGATCTTCGCCCAGTAGGGGGCGAGCGCGAGCTCCCAGAAGGTCTCGATCTCCTCGGTGATCTGCGGCAGCCACCGCTCGGGGGCGGAGCGCAGCGCCCGGATCCGCGCGGAGTCCCCGTCGAGCTTGCCGACGTCGCGGCGGACCGCGGCGGCGGGCGTGGCCCGGATGGCCGCCAGCTCGGCGTCGAGCGTCGGCGCCGGGTCGGCCGGGAACGGGGTGAGGAAGTCGCAGAGGTAGTTCTGCGGCGGGACGAGCTCGGCCAGCCACCCGGCCGTCAGCCCGGCGTCGTCCACCCGGCTCCGCACCTGTTCGGTCCAGGGCCGGTGGACGGGGTGGGCGACCCGCGACACGAGCAGCCGGAAGCCCGCGACCACCTCCCACATCGGCGAGACCGCGAAGCGGGTGAGCGCCAGATCGTCAGCGGAAAAGGCCAGTTCGGTGAGCACGGACACCCCCGTCGTCCGGTTGCATTCGGCCTGAGCTTAATCAATGGCCGGCGCGCGGTCACCGGGCGAGAGTCGGCGCATGCTCTCCTCCTTCAGCGGGCTCCCCCGCGCCGCCTGGATCGTCTTCACCGGGACCATCGTCAACAGACTCGGGTACCTCGTCACCCCCTTCCTCGTCTTCTTCCTCGGCTCCCGCGGCATCCCCACCGAACAGATCCCCTACGTGCTCGGGGCGCTGGGCGCCGGCAACCTGATCGGCCCCGCCCTCGGCGGTCTGCTGGCCGACCGCGTCGGCCGCCGCACCACCATGCTCACCGGCCTCCTCGGCACCGCGGCCGGCCAGGGACTCCTCTTCGCCGCGCCCGACACCGTCACCCTGGCCCTCGCCGCCGTCCTGCTCAGCGGCGCCGGCAGCATGGTCGGCCCGGCCGCGAGCGCGCTTCTCTCGGACCAGGTCACCCCCGACCGCCGCCGCGCCGCGTTCTCCCTCTTCCACTGGGCCGTCAACATCGGCACCGCGGTCGCCGGCATCCTGGGCGGCTTCCTGGCGGCCCGGGGCTACTGGCTCCTCTTCACCGTCGACGTGGTCAGCACCCTCACCTACGCGGTGATCGCCGCGTCCTTCCTCCCGGCGGGCCGCGCCCCCCGGCCCACCACCCCGCAGAGCGGCGGCGCGGGCTACGGAGTCGTCTTCCGCGACCCGCTGATGCGCGCCCTGCTCCCCCTCCTCTACGTCGCCCTCGTCATCTACACCTTCACCGAGGTCGCCCTCCCCCTCGCCATCCGCGACGACGGCCTCTCCACGACCACCCTCGGCCTGATGGCCACCCTCAACGCGGCCCTGGTCGTCGTCCTCCAGCCGCTCGCCTTCACCGTCCTGGCCCGCTTCCGCCAGATCCCCGTCTACGTGGCCGGCAGCATCCTCGTCGCCCTCGGCGTCGCCCTCACCGGCGTCGCGCACACCCCCTGGGCGTACGCCGCCACCGTCGCCCTCTGGTCCCTCGGCGAGGCGGCCATCGGCGGCGTCGCCGGCGCCATCGTCGCCGGGCTCGCCCCCGACCACGCCCGCGGCCGCTACCAGGGCGCCTACCAGTGGACCTGGGGTGTCGCCCGCTTCACCGCCCTCTCCCTCGGCACCACCGTCTACGCCACCGCGGGCCCCGCCTTCCTCTGGTGGTTCACCGCCCTGGCCGGCACGGCCGCGGCCCTCGGCGTCCTCGCCCTGAGCCCGGCGATCACCCGCCGCACCTCGCTGGACGCCGCGCCCGCCGAGCAGGTCGCGTCCGCCGAGACGCCCGCTCCCCAGGAGACCGAGCGGACCGCCGGCGTGGCGGCCTAGGGGCGGGAGCGTCCCACCGACGGGTGGGGGCCGCGGCGTCAGGAGGGCCGCCGCGGCCCCCACCCGTAGGGCCCCGGCACCTGGGCCGGGCCGGCCGGCCGGTACGCCTCGCCGGTCCCGTACCCGGGCGCAGCGCCGTACGGACCGGGGGCGATCGGACCCGGATACGCCCCCATCGGGACGGGCATCGGGCGGGGCACCGACATCGAGGCGCGCTCCAGGGCCGGCTGGGCGACGTGCTTGCGCTGCCAGAGGTGGTGGAGGAGCTCCTGCTCGCGGGCCGTGAAGTCGGGGGTCAGGCGGCCCGCGTAGGCGCGTTGGCGGAGGAAAGCGAGGGAGGTGGCGAAGGAGACGTACTCCGCCACCGTGCGGGCCGCCGCGCGGCCGCCGGTGCGTTTGGCCACGTCGCGGGCGATGGCCCGGGCGCGCATGGAGGAGAGCGCCAGGGGCTCCGGCGGGGTGAGCCAGCCGGCCGCCTGGTACTCCGGGAGGTGGGCGCGGACCGTGCGCAACTCGGTCTGGCGGGACCAGATCGTCAGCCAGGTGAGGGTGCCGAAGACCGGGAGCATGAAGAGCGAGTAGACGGCCAGGAAGCCCAGGCCCGGCAGGGACGCCGAGCCGTTCCAGACGCCGTGCAGCACCATCGCCGTGAGCAGGCCCGCGACGGGGACCAGGGCGCGCAGGGCCCGGCGGCGGGTGGGGAGGCTGGCGGCGATGCCGAAGCCCAGGCCCGTCATGGAGGTGAAGAGGGGGTGGGCGAACGGGGACATCAGGACGCGGACGAAGAAGGTGGCCGCCGTCGTCGAGAAGCCCGAGGCGCCGAAGCTCTGGTCGGAGGCGTACGCGTTGCCCAGGTAGAGGATGTTCTCGGTGAACGCGAAGCCGGTGGCGGTGATGCCGGCGACGACGACGCCGTCCACGATGCCGTTGAAGTCCCGGCGCCGGAAGAGGAAGAGGAGCAGCAGGGCCGCGCCCTTGGCGCTCTCCTCGACCACCGGCGCGACGAACGTGGCACCGAACGTGCCGGCGTCCTCGCGGTGCGCCGTGTCGACGCTGTTCATGATCCACTCGGTCGCGTAGCTGTTGGCGATGAGCGCCACCAGTGTGGCCGCGCAGGCGCCCCACGCGAAGGCGAAGATCAAGTCCTTCCAGGGCTTCGGCTCGACGCGGTCCATCCAGCGGAACGCGGCGATCAGCAGCGGCACCGGCAGCACCGCGAGCCCCAGCCCCACCAGGAAGCCCCGGGTGCCGGTCTGCTCCCGGACGAGGGCGAGGATCAGCAGGCCGCAGAGGGCCAGGAGGAGGACGACCGTGCCCGCGCGGACGGCCTTGTTGTCCCAGAGCGCGCGGCGCGGCCGGTAGTGCCAGCGGGCCGGGGCGGGCAGGGCGCCGAAGCCCGGCGGGATCCCGGGTGCCGTGGGGGCCCCGGGAGCGGGTATCGGGCCCGGATCGGCGGGCTGGGGCGGGTGAGGCTGGGACTCATGCACTGGACGACCCTAGCCAAGGCCGCGCCGCGTGCGGAGCGGGTTTGCCTCCAGGGCGGACCGGTGGGCCCCTCCGCCGGCCGCGGCGGTGGAAGGGGAGGACGCGGTTAGCCGGGGTGGCGGAAGGGGAGGACGCGGCTAGCCGCGGCGACGGAAGAGGAGGTCGCGCACCGCGTGGCCCTTCTCCAGCCCCTGGCCCTCGAAGCGGGTCAGCGGGCGGAAGTCGGGGCGCGGGGCGAAGCCGCCGTCCGCCTGGGTGTTCTCGAAGTCCGGGCTGGCGGTCAGCACCTCCAGCATCTGCTCCGCGTACGGCTCCCAGTCCGTCGCGCAGTGCAGCAGCGCGCCCGGCGCCAGCCGCGTCGCCGCCAGGGCCAGGAACTCGGGCTGGATCAGCCGGCGCTTGTGGTGCCGCTTCTTGGGCCACGGGTCCGGGAAGTAGACGCGCAGGCCGGCCAGCGAGTCCGGCGCCAGCATCTCGCGCAGCAGGATGATCGCGTCGCCGTTGGCGACCCGGACGTTCTCCAGGCCGTTCCGCTCCGCGAGCGCGAGCAGGTTGCCCTGGCCCGGGGTGTGGACGTCGCACGCGAGGATGCCCGTGCCCGGGTCCGCGGCGGCCATCGCCGCCGTGGCCTCACCCATGCCGAAGCCGATCTCCAGGACCACCGGCAGCTTCGGGTCGCCGAAGAGCTCGCCCAGGTCGATCCGGCTCAGGCCGTCGATGTCGAGGCCCCACACCGGCCACAGCCGGCGCAGCGCCTCGCCCTGCCCGGTGGTGACCCGGCTGCGGCGCGGCTGGAACGAGCGGATCCGCCGCTCGTGGTGCGAGCCGGCCGGGTCCGGGGCGGGCCCGTCGGGGAACATCGGCTCCCGGCGGGCACGGGCTCGGGCCGGGGCCGGTACGGCGGCGGCTTCGACGGCCGGCTCGGCGGCCTCGGCGGCGGGGGCGGTGGCCAGGGCGTGCTCGGCCGCGGGCGCGGTGGAGACGGCGTGGCGGGCGGGGTTCTCGGACTTCTCGGACACAGTTCTTCCATAGTACGGGCGAGGCCCGCACCGACTGGTTCCGTACATGTCAGCCTGGCACCTGTCAGCCTGGCACCTGTCAGCCTGGCACCTGTCAGCCTGGCACCTGTCAGCCCAGGCGCATGCCAGCCCGGCCGGGGCGTGGGACCCCGGCTCAGCGCAGCTCCGCCAGCACCCTCCGCGCCACCTCCCGCCCGATCGGCAGCGAGGCCGTCGCAGCCGGCGACGGCGCGTTGAGGACGTGCACCATCCGCGGGGAACCCGCGAACAGGAAGTCGTCCGCCAGCGTGCCGTCCCGCAGCACCGCCTGGGCGCGCACCCCGGACGGCGCGGGTATCAGATCGTCCTCCGCGACATCCGGCAGGAGGCGGCGGACGGCCGCGGTGAAGGCCGCTTTCGACAGCGAGCGCCGCACCTCGGCCGCCCCGTACCGCCAGTGCCGGCGCGCCAGCCGCCACGTGCCGGGGAACGCGGCGGTGGCGGCGAGCTCCGCCGGCCGCACGGTCCGCCACGCGTACCCCTCGCGCGCCGAGGCGGGCACCGCGTTCGGCCCCACGTGCACCGTGCCGTCGACGCCCCGTGTGAGGTGGACGCCCAGGAACGGGAAGGCGGGGTCCGGCACCGGGTAGACCAGGCCGCGCACCCGCGCCGCGGCGGTGGGCGCCAGCGCGTAGTACTCCCCGCGGAAGGGGACGATCCGTACCCCGGGGTCGTCGCCCGCGAGCCGGGCCACCCGATCGCTGTGCAGGCCCGCGCAGTTGACCAGCGCCCGGGTCCGTACCACCGCGCCGTCCGCCGTCCGCACGGCGACCACCGCGCCGCGCCGGCCCACGACCCGCACCTCCGCCCCGTACCGCACCGAGGCTCCCGCGTCCTCGGCCAGCCGGGCCAGGCGCGCGGCGACCGCGCCGAAGTCGCAGACGCCCGTGGTGCCGACGTGGATCGCGCCCAGGCCGCGGACGTCCGGCTCGTACTCGGCCAGTTGGGCCGGGCCCAGTTCGCGAACGGGAATGCCGTGCCGCCGCCCCCGTTGCACCAGGGCGTGCAGGCGCGGCAGTTCGGCCCGCTCCGTGGCCACGATCAGCTTCCCGGTGACCTCGTGCGACAGGCCGTGTTCCGTGCAGAACTTCACCATCTCCGCCGCGCCCCGCACGGCGAACTCCGCCTTGAGCGAGCCCGGCCGGTAGTAGATCCCGCTGTGGATCACCCCGCTGTTGCGCCCCGTCTGGTGCCGCGCGGGGCCGGACTCCTTCTCCAGCACGACCACGCTCGTCCCCGGCGCGGCGCGCGTGACCGCGTAGGCCGTCGACAGGCCCACGATGCCGCCGCCGATCACCAGCACGTCGCAGTCGTACGCCCCCATGGGCTCACCTCCCCGCCCTCCCGCACCCACCGGCCGTCTCCGCTGCGGCCGACTCAACGGCTCCTATCATGACGTGCGCCAC
This sequence comes from Streptomyces huiliensis, assembly GCF_020037025.1. Taxonomy (GTDB): domain Bacteria; phylum Actinomycetota; class Actinomycetes; order Streptomycetales; family Streptomycetaceae; genus Streptomyces; species Streptomyces huiliensis. Next base: position 10,130 of record NZ_JAIQLH010000203.1, read on the forward strand.
TGACAACGGGCCGAAACATCGTCGGACCAGCGGAAAGACGGCAAGGATCCTTCCGGGGCAGACCGGCGTCGCGCCGCGCCGCGAGCGGCGGCCGCCGCCCCCGCCGGGGCGAGCGGCATGCCGACGCCCGACGCCCGGCGAACGGCGGCAGGCGGAAGTCCGGCCGCCGGACCTCCGGCGTCCGGACCGAGGGGACGAGAAGGGGCGAGAAGGGACGAGCCGGGCCCCTCACGCCGTCGTGGCCACCAATAACGGCCGCGCCCGCTCCCGCAGCTCCACCACCCGCGGCTCGTTCCCGTACGGCTCCAGCCGGTGCAGCAGGTCCCGTACGTACTCCGTCGTCCGCGCCGACGAGATCCGCCCCGCGACCTCCACCGCCCGCACCCCGGCCGCGCAGGCCGCGTCGAGGTTGCCCGACTCCAGCTCCGCGACCGCCGACACCACCAGCCGCAGCCCGTGCGAGCGCACGAACTCCTCGGTGGGCCGGGACAGCGCCTGCTCGGTGAAGCGCTGGACCTGCCGCGGCATGCCCAGATCGCGGTAGCACTCGGCCGCGTCCGCGGCGAACCGCTCCTGGGTGTAGAAGTCCAGCCAGGACGGGTCCGGGTCACCCGGCCGGGCCCGCTCCAGCCAGCCCTCCGCCGCCTTGAGCGCCGCCCCGCAGGCCGGCTGGTCGCCGGCCTTGGCCTGCGCCCGCGCCTCGACGAGCCGGAAGAAGCTCATCGTCCGCGCCGTGGCCAGCCCCCGGTTGCGCTCCAGCGCGGCCTGGGCGAGGTCCACGCCCTCGTCCGCGTAGCCGCGATAGGTGGCCTGGAGGCTCATCGAGGCCAGCACGTAACCGCCCAGCGGCACGTCGGCCGCCGCGCGGGCCAGCCGCAGCGCCTGGATGTAGTAGCGCTGCGCCGCCTCCTGCTGGCCGGTGTCGAACGCCATCCACCCGGCGAGACGGGTGAGTTCGGCGGTCGCGCCGAACAGCGCGCGCCCCACGTCGTCGCTGTACGCCCCCAGCAGCAGCGGCGCCGCGTCGACGCGCAGGCACTCCGGCACCATGGACGAACGCCAGTCCCCGCCGCCGTACTTGGAGTCCCAGCGGCGCGCGTCGTCCGCCGCCTCGCGCAGTTTGGCCACGTCGCTGTGGCCGACACGCTGCGGTAAACCGCAGTCGGGCACCGCGCCCGCGTCCCGCTCCCGGGCCGCCTGCTGCGGCTCGCGCGCCACCGAACTGTCGGCGGGCGTGATCAGCCAGCGCGAGGCGGGCGTGGAGTACGCGCTGACGGAAAACGAACCCGCGAGACTCTGCCAGATCCCGCCCCCGCCCCGGCGACCGGCGGAATCCAGCCGGTACAGCTCCGTCGCCGACCGGACCGCCTGGCCGACATCGCGCGGGAACGCGAGGCCCACCTCCGGCGCCGGATCCGACTCGGCGAGGCCGATCTCGTGCAGCGGCACCGGCCGGCCCAGCTTGCCCGCTATCGCGGCGGCGATCAGGTGGGGCGCGGCACCCTGCGGCACCATGCCCTTGCTGACCCACCGGGCGACCGACGTCTTGTCGTACCGAAGCGTCAATCCCCGCTGCGCACCAAGGTCGTTGACCCTCCGCGCCAGACCGGCGTTGCTGATCCCCGCGAGAGCGAGGACCGTGCCCAGCTTCTCGTTCGGTCCGCGTGGCTCCCTGGACATGCGCACCCCTTGGCAACAACGATGCCCGCCCCGGCATAGGCGCGGGGCATTCGTAAACCCAGCGTAGTTCCCCACATCCCGACCGTTAAGGGGCGTTGTCCCGGATGGCGAGATTCTGGTCCGCATGCGCGTGCACGGAGGGGCACGTGCTCCGGCAGAGTGTGGCCGTGCGCCTGCTGTGCGCCTTGTACACGCCATCACCGGGGCGGTTCCATGGTTCCGCGTGGGTTGGCCCGCTGCACTGGATCCAGTGGGCTGGGGGAAGCCGTCGCCCCATTCCCCGCGGGCGGCGGACCGGCCCGGGGGGTGCGGCTCGTGCCTCCCGGGCTGCGCGAACCTCCGCGGCGCGCCCCGGCGGCAGGGCCGACGGCGGCTCGGACGAGGCCGAACGCCCCTTCCGCCCGGCGGCGTTCACGGCTCGCGGCGACCGTACGGGAGGCCGGCCCGCGGGGCGTTCGCGGGGTGTTCGCGAGCGGGAACGCGCCCGTCGGAGCGCGCCGCTCCTACCGCGCGCGGGGCGTGCGGGAAACGGCCGAAACCCGCCGTACGTCGAAGGCGGCGCATGGCCGGAGAGCGGCACGGAACGGCCAAGTCCGGTGCGCTCGTGGCAGCATGGGGTGCGCATGCGCCCCGGTGTGATGTCGTCGTCCCCCCTTCGCCCCCGCATTCCCGTCAGTTGGGCCGGCGTCCGAAGGGCCCGAGTGGCCCGATCGATGTCGCGCCGCCCGTCCCGCTGTGCATGATGACTGCTACCCGATGGTTGTCCACAGCCTGTGGAGGCGGCGATGCGCTGGTTGGTGGGGTGGAGCCGCGCCGGCTCCCGGCCCGGCGTCCCCGCCGCGCCCGCGGTCCAGCCCGTGGGCGCCCGGCTGCTGTGGGAGGACCCGGACCCGCTGTGGGCGGTCGGCGACTGGCGCCCCGACGAGGTACGCGTCGTCCACGCCGGACCGCACCCCAACGGCACCCGGCACCCCGACGGCGGCCGGCACGCCAACGGCGCCCGCACCACCGCGCCCCCCGTCGCCCGCCTCGCCGTCCTCGGCCGCTGCGGCGCCGACGACCACCAGCTGCGCACCGGCCTCCTCGCCACCCGCGGCGGCGCCCTCCGCCCGCTGACCGCCTGGCCCGGCAGCTACACCGCCGTCGCCCAGATCGGCCGCCGTGTCACCGTCACCGGCGACCTGGCCGGCGCCCGGCCCGTCTTCCACGCGGCGTGGGCCGGCGGCACCGCCTACGCCACCGCCGCCCTGCCGCTCGCCGACCTCGTCGAGGCCGAGCTCGACATCGGCCACCTCGCGGCGCTCCTCGCCTGCCCCGACTCCCCGGAGGCGCTGGGCGACAGCACCCCCTACACCGGCGTACGGCGCGTCCCGCCGGGGCACGCGCTGGTGGTGCGCGACGGCGCGCGCGACGTCACGGGCTACGAACCGTCGGCCTCCCTCGTCGTCGCCGCCCCCGAACCCGACGCCGACCAGGCCGTCGACGGGGTCCGCGACGCCCTCGTGGAGGCGGTCCGCACCCGCTTCGCCGCCCCCCGCCACGCACCGAACGGCTTCCCCCGCACCCCCGCGCCCGGCTCCGCGCCCGACCCCGACTCCGGCCCCGTGCCCGGCATGGGCCCCGCCTTCCGGCGCGCCGCCCGCGGCGGCCCCGCCCCCGGCATCGGCGCCGACCTCTCCGGAGGCAGCGCCTCCGCCACCCTGGCCCTGCTCGCCGCGGGCCTCCCCGGACCGCCGGGCACCCTCCTCGGCCACGGCACCGGAGCGGGCGAGCGGCTGCTCGTCGTCACCTTCAACGACCTGGTGGCCGACCGCGGCGGCGCCCGCGAGGCCGAACTCGAACGCGCCCGGGCGCTCGCCGCCGACCCGCGCCTGCACCACGTCGTCGTCGCCGCGGCCGACGAAGCCCTCCCCTACGCCGACCTGCTCGACGGCCCGCTCACCGACGAACCGTCCCCCACCCTCGTCACCGCCGCCCGCCACCGCCACCGGCTCGCGGCCGGCAGCGCCGACCACTTCACCGGCCACGGCGCACGACAGGTGCTCGACGCCCACCCGGCCCGCCTCGCCGACCTCCTGCTGGGCCGCCGGCGCCGCCACCTCCTCCGCCCGGTCTCCGCCCTGGCCCGCGCGGACGGCCCGGGTCCTGCGGCGTTCGCCGGCTTCTCGGCGTCCGTCCCCTTCACCGTCTACCGCGCGGCGCGCCGACTGGCCCGCACCTCCTACCGGGAGGGGCTGGAAGGCGCCGCGGCCCGCTTCCTCGCACCGGACTTCGCCACGACCGAACACCTCACCGGCACGGCGGGCGCCGTGGACGCCTCCCTCGCCGCCCTCACCTGGTGCCGCCCGGGACCCGCCGCCCGCTGGCTCACCGGAGCGGCGCTCGCGGAGGTGTCGATCCGGCTCCAGGCCGCCGCCGTCCGCCCGACCGGAGCACCGCAACGCCCCGGGGAACGCCGCGCCGCCGCCGCCCTCGCCCGGCACGCGGCGGACCTCCGCGTCCTCGAACAGGCCGCCGAGATCCGCGGCCAGCGCCTGCACGCCCCCTTCCTCGACAACCAGGTCGTCCGGGCCTGCCGCGCGCTCCCCCAAGCACTCCGCGTACAACCCGGGGCGCGCGCCACCGTCCTGCGCTCCGTCCTCGCCGGTGCGGGCATCCGCGAACTGCCGCCCGGCTGGGGCGCCCCCACCCACGCAGCTCACGCGGCGGCCGCCCGCGCGGGCCTGCGCGCTTACGCGGCCCTGCTCCTCCGCCTCTTCGACGCACCCCTGCTCGCGGACGCGGGCCTGATCGAGGCCGCCGTCGTCCGCGACGCCCTGCACTCCGCGGCCCAGGGCGCGCCCCTCCCCCTGGACGGCCTCGCCGAACTGGTCGCCACGGAACTGTGGCTCCGAAGACTCCTGGCCCGCCGCGGCACCTGCTGGACGGGCCCGGCGGCCCCGCGGATGCGGGCGGTGGCGGGGGGAGTGGTGCCGCGGCCGAGCCTTTGACGCGGTGCGGCCCTCGGACCGCGCGTTCCCGACGCGCCGCCCCAACGGGCTGTTCAGCCTGTTGGGGGTGCCCCCTCTGGAGGAGGGTCCGGGGCATCCCAAGACGACGGCCACCACACCGCGCAGCCGGCCGCCGTACCCGCCGTGCCGTCGGATGACACGGCGGCGGCCCCCTGGGACGGCCGGTGTCATGAGCGGGTGTCGGGAACCCTCACCCGGCAGGGGACCACCGGCCCTGCGGCCCTGAGGGCTCCCAGCCGGACCGCCCGGCACGGCGGACGTCCGCCACCCCCAGCCCCCGGGCAGGACCCGGCGTCGCTACGAGCAGGTGATCCGAGACGCAGCCCAGTCCGCGAGCGCCAGTTCGGTGACCGGTGCGAGCGCCGCCCGCCGGACCGCCGGGGTGGCGGCAGCGCCCAACCGCCCGTCCAGCCACCGCCCCCACCACCGGCCCGACTCGCGGTCCACCACCCCGTCCGCCTCCTCCGGCACGCGCGCCACGTCCTCGGCCGGACCCACCGTCCGTACCTCCAGCCGCAGCGTCCGCCGGCCGGCCAGCGCCGCGTGGACGGGCACGGCCGGTCCGTCCCCGCGGACGACGCCCGACCGCCACACCGGCTCCCCGTCCGCGAGCACCGAGAACCGCAGCGACGGACGCCCGAGCGACAGGTCGTCGAGGCCCACCACCGCGTCGAAGGCGGAACAGGAGCGGTTCAGGTCGATGGCGACGGACGACGACGGACCGACGCTCACGCCGTGGCGGTAGGCGACGCCGCCGATCCGGAGCCCTTCCCGCTGCCACACCAGGCTGCCCTCGTCGATCCGCACGCGCGGCTCGCGAGCGTCCCCGAACACGTCGAAGTCCAGGGCGTCGAGTCGGTAGAGAGCGGGGACGGGCGGTGGCGGCGGGGTGGCCGACGGCCTCCGCGACGGCTGCGCGGCCGACGGAGCGGGCCGGGACGGGGGAGGGGACGCAGCCCGGCGGACCGGCGAGGGCGTCGGCGAGGGCGAAGTCGAAGGTGCCGCCGACGTCCGCACCGGGACGGCCGCCCGCGCCGTCTGCACCACGGGCGGCACCGGGGAACGGGACGGCGGGGACGTCCGTGGCGGGTGGGACGGGCGTACGACGGGCGGGGCCGAGTGCGCGGCCCGCGGCTTCCCCGGGCTCTCCGGACGCTCCGCCGAGCCGCCCGACAGGACGTAGGCCAGGGCGACGCCCGCGGCGACGACGGCCGCTCCCACCCCGAGCGCCACCTTCCCGGTCGCACCCAGCCCCTCGCCCACCGCGCCACCGCCCCCACCGGCCCCGGCAGAACCACCAACTCCAGCGGAACCGGCGGCCCCGGCCGAACCCGAAGACCCGGCCGCCCCGGAAGCGGCAGCACCGCCCGCCGCGGCCCCCGCACCGGCCGTGAGGCCGGCGACGGCCTTGACCGACGCACCGGCGGTGAACCATCCGACGACCGCCACCGGCAGCACCGCCCGCAACCGCGCGTTGACGTCCGCCAGCTCCAGCGCCGCGGTACGGCACCGGGCGCACTCCGACAGGTGCTTCCGCAGCCCGCGCTCGGCCCGCGTCCGCAGCCCGCCGCGCGCGTAGGCGCCGAGCCGGTCGGCGTACTGCGCGCAACTCCCGGCGGACGTCAGCGACGCGCTGACGTGCGCCTGCAGATACGCCTGGCGCAGCCCCTCGCGGGCCCGGTGCGCGAGCACGGCGGTGGCGTTCGGGCTCAGGCCCAGCAGCGGAGCCACCTGGCTGGGCGACTCCTCCTCGACGGTGGTGTGCCAGAGGACCATCTGCCACCGCTCGGGCAGGCTCCGGAACGCCTGGACGGCGAGGGACGTCTCGGCCTGCCGCATCGCGCGCACGTCCGCGCCCGGGTCGACGGGCGTGTCCTCCGGGTCCACCGCGGCTCCGGCCGAGGACACGGAGAACACGGCGAAGTCCTCGACGAGCTGCTCCCGCCGCGCGGTCCGCGCCCAGGCGGCCGCCACCCGGCGCACGGTGGTGAGCAGGTAGGCGCGTACGGCCGTGTCGGGCCCCGCGCCCCGGCGCACCGCCTGCAGCGTGGCGGCGAAGACCTCGTTGGTGAGGTCCTCGGCGGTGTGGACGTCGCGGCAGCACGTCCGGGCGTACCCGCGGACGGCGGCGGCGTGCCGCCGGTAGAGCAGCGCGTACGCCTCCCCGCCCGCGTTTTCCCCCTTCCGCTCCCGCAGCCGGGCCACCAGCTCCGTGTCCGAGAGCGGCGAGCCGTCCTCGGCGCCGTCCGCCTCCGGACCGTCACCGACGACGTCCGCGGCACCGGAACCGTCGAAGAGCGTGTCCTCCCCGCCCGGCACGGAAGCAGCGTCGGGCGTGTCAGGCGTGCCAACCGCGTCGGGCGCACCACCGACAGGATCGACGGGATCAACCGGATCAGCTGCGTCAGCGGGGTCAACGGCATCGACAGCATCGACCGGACGGGCGGGCCCGGGCAGCGCCGCCGGAGCCGACGGCCGTGGGAGCGGCCTGCCGGCGGTGGGATGCGCGATGGCCGCGTCGAACGCCCCGCCCCACGCGCTGCCGCGCTGCTGGGGAACGCTCGCCCGGGACCCACCCCGTCGCCCGCGGCCACGACCGTGCGGACCGCCCTGCCCAGGAACCCCGGACGGCGTCCGGTGCGACGCCGAGGCGCCCGACTCCTCGTTCCCGTACGGCTCTTCCCGCCCGTCACGACCCATAGCGGAAGCTCCCGTGCACGCCGGACACCGAACAAAACAGGGGTCAGCGTGGCACAGACGCACACGGCGGCGGCAGACGCACGAACGGCAACCACTCGTCCGAGGAGCGTTCGCACACCGGAGCGTCGGAAAACCCTCGCCCCGAACCGCTTTCGCCGCGTCCGGAGTCACTCGTACGGGAACAACCTTCCGAAGAGCCGCCCTCCTTTCGGGTGCGACTTCCGGTGCGGCTTCCGGACGCACTCGGCGGCGACCACCCGGCGCGAGCCGCCCCGGCCCGCCGGCCGGGACGACCGAAACGAGCCGGAACGATCCGCGACGAGCCGAAGCGAGCCGGTGCACCGCGGAACCAGGCGGAGCGCGCCCCGCCGATCCCACCGACGCACCGTCAGGCGAACGTCACCGCACGGGCACTGCCGACCGAGCCGCCGTCGGACGAGCGCCGTCAGCCGAACACCATCCGTCCCGCCATCAGGCCATCAGGCCATCAGGCCATCGGCCGTCAGGCCGGTCAAGCCGCCGGCCGCGACCGCAGGCCCTCCAGCAGGATGTCCAGCAGCCGCGAGGACGCCGCCGCCTGCTGCGCCGCGTCCGGCAGCGAAGGCGCCGCCGTCGCGATGACCAGCAGCACGTCCGCGACGGTCACGTCCGGCCGCAGCTCGCCCGCCGCCCGCGCCCGGTCCACCAGGCGCCCGACGACCTCCAGCAGCGCCGCCGCGCCCGAGCCGTCCCGCTGCCCCTCGGACACCGGCCGCTGCTCGACGAGGCGCAGCTCGTGGAGCTGGCCCCCGGCCGCCCCCGGCTGCCGCTGCTGCGGCACCCGGGCGTGCGACGGCGCCACGGGCGCCACCGGCTCCGGCGCGGACTCGCCCTCGACGCCGACCCGCAGCACCTGCGGCGGCAGCAGCCGCCCGGCACCCGAGGCCACCGAGGTGCGCAGGAACTGGGAGAGCGCCGACCACGGCTCCTCCTCCTGACCCAGCGCCGTCCGCGCCTGCTCGGTCAGCCGCGCCGTCTCTTCCTCGGCTATCCGCCTGACCAGGACGTCCTTGCTCGGGAACCGCCGGTAGACCGTTCCCACGCCCACCCGGGCCCGGCGCGCCACGTCCTCCATCGGCGCTCCGTACCCCAGCTCGCCGAACACCTCGCGAGCCGCCCGCAGCACATGTTCGAGATTGCGCTGCGCGTCCACGCGCAGCGGCGTACTACGGCCGCCGTTCCCGTCGGAGGGCGCGACAGCGGTAGACCAATGAGAGCCCTGAATGTGCATACGTTCCCCCGGTTATGACGTCTCCCCCCGGAGACTCCCCGCCCTGACTGCCGGAGCAGGACCTCTGCCTGAACCCCGACGAAGTACGAACATAGTTGAGCCCAGGTCAAGAAAGAAGAGGGTAGTTCCGCACAGCCTGCCCCCAATAGGAGTACGCGCCGGTCCGCGGTTGATTCCGCACCACCTCACCACCCCGGCGAATCCGCGCTGACCTGCATACCTTGGCCCGGACGGGGCAACCGGAAGGTTCACCTTCCGGCTGCGCCCCCAGTCATACGTTTCGCCCCGCCCTGTGGACAAACCCCGGTACCCGGTGCGTCATGGAAGAGAGCCGTGTGACCGTGAGGATGCGAAGGGACAGCCTTGGCCAAAGAATCGGCGGTGAAGGAAGCGACGCGCATTCTGGTCGTCGGGGGCGGCTACGTGGGCATGTACGCCGCACTGCACCTCCAGCGCAAGCTGCGGAAGGGCGAGGCCGAGATCCTGGTCGTCAGCCCCGACCCCTACATGACCTACCAGCCCTTCCTCCCCGAGGCCGCGGCCGGATCCATCTCGCCCCGGCACGTCGTCGTCCCGCTCCGCAGCGTCCTCAAGGCCTGCCAGGTGCTCGTCGGCGAGGTCACCGCCCTCGACCACGCGGGGCGGTCCGCCACCGTCCGGACGGCCGCCACCGAGGAGGCCGGCGCGGAGGCCCTCACCATCCACTACGACGAGCTGATCATCGCCCCGGGCTCCGTCTCCCGCACCCTCCCGATCCCCGGCCTGGCCGAGCACGGCATCGGCTTCAAGACCGTCGAGGAGGCCATCGGCCTGCGGAACCACGTCCTGGAGCAGCTCGACATCGCCTCCTCCACCCGTGACCCGGAGGTCCGCGACGCCGCCCTCACCTTCGTCTTCGTCGGCGGCGGCTACGCCGGCGTGGAGGCCCTGGCCGAACTCGAGGACATGGCCCGCTACGCCGCCCGCTATTACCACAACATCGCCCAGGACGACCTGCGCTTCCTCCTCGTCGAGGCCACCGGCCGCATCCTCCCCGAGGTCGGCCCGGAGATGGGCCGCTACGCCGTCCGCGAGCTGCGCGGCCGCAACATCGACGTCCGCCTCGACACCCGCCTCGACTCCTGCGAGAACCGCGTCGTCGTGCTCAGCGACGGCTCCCGCCACCCCGCCCGCACCCTCGTGTGGACCGCGGGCGTGAAGCCGCACCCGCTCCTCGCCGCCACCGACCTGCCGCTGAACGAGCGCGGCCGGCTGAAGTGCCGCCCCGACCTGCGCGTCGAAGGCGTCGACCACGCCTGGGCCGCCGGCGACGCCGCCGCCGTCCCCGACGTCACGGCGCACGAACCCGGCGTCGAATGCGCCCCCAACGCGCAACACGCCGTCCGCCAGGCGAAGGTCCTCGCCGGCAACGTCCTGTGCTCCCTCCGCGGCCACTCCCTCATGGACTACCGGCACAAGTACGTCGGCTCGGTGGCCTCCCTGGGCCTGCACAAGGGCGTCGCCTACCTCTACGGGCAGAAGCTCAAGGGCTACCCCGCCTGGTTCCTGCACCGCGCCTACCACCTCAGCCGCGTCCCCACCTTCAACCGCAAGGCCCGCGTCCTCGCCGAATGGACCCTCGCCGGCCTCTTCAAGCGGGAGATCGTCTCGCTCGGCTCGCTGGAGAACCCCCGGGCCGAGTTCGAACTCGCCGCCGGCACCGGCCGCCATCCGGAGGCCGGGTGACGCACGCGCCACGCCGGTACCGGAGCGGGGAACTCCCGCCGACGGCTCCGACGTCTCACGGATGTCAGTCCGGTCGGCCACACTGGACGTGTGACCATGGGTGGGTTCGCACTTCCGAAGAGTAACGATCGCGAGGATTCGAAGGAATCAGACGTTTGCCGCATTCCCCCGGGGGCCGGCCCCCGCACCGACCACCGCGCCCCCGCGCCGGGCGCGCGGCTCGGCCGCCACGCGTCGCCGAGCTGACCCGGACCGACTCCGCGAGGTAATCCTCAGTGAACTTCACCCGCTGGAGCGCCCGGCTCCCCGGCACACAGCGCCGGGCCGCGACGCGCGCCGACCGCAACACCCCGGCCGCCCCCGCCGCGGCGACGCCCGCCACCGGCTCCGTGCCCGCGGCACGCGCCGGCTCCGGCCCGCCCCCAGCACCCGACGGCCCCGTCGCCACCCTCGACGGGCTGTCCGTCCACGACGTCCTCGGCCAGGTCCCGGCCCTCGTCGCCGTCGTCCACGGCCCCGACCACCGCATCGCCTACGTCAACGACGCCTACGCCGCCCGCTTCGGCCCCCGCACCCCCGGCGCCCCCGCCCGCGAGGCCCTCACCGAGCTGGAGGAGCTCGGCCTCCTCGCGCTCATGGACCAGGTACTGCGCAGCGGCAAACCCCGCACCGTCAAATCCCGCCGCGTCACCACCGCCGACACCCCCGCGGGCCCGGACGGCACCGCCGGCCGCCCCCGGCACGGCTACTACACCTTCACCTGCACCCCGCTGCGCGTCGGCGTCCCCGGCGACGGCCCGCCGCAGCCGGGCGTCCTCATCTTCGCCGCCGACGTCACCGACCAGGTCGAGGCCGCCGAACGACTGCGCACCAGCGAACGCCGCCAGCGCGAGGCCGCCGTCACCCTCCAGCGCAGCCTGCTCCCCCAGGAGCTCGAACAACCCGACGACCTGCGCGTCGCCGCCACCTACCAGCCGGGCGGCCGGGACACCGCCGTCGGCGGCGACTGGTACGACGTCATCACCCTCGGCGCCGGCCGCACCGCCCTGGTCATCGGCGACGTCATGGGCCGCGGAGTGCGCGCCGCGGCCGTCATGGGCCAGCTCCGCACCGCCGTCCGCGCCTACGCCCGCCTCGACCTGCCGCCCCACGAGGTCCTCCAGCTCCTCGACGGCCTGGCCGCCGAGATCGACGCCACCCAGATCGCCACCTGCGTCTACGCCGTCCACGACCCCAACGAGGGCCGCCTGGTCTACGCCTCCGCCGGCCACCTGCCCATCCTCGTCCGCGACCCCGAGGGCACCGTCCACCGCGCCGCCGAACCCACCGGCCCGCCCCTCGGCACCGGCGGCTGGCTGCACACCTCGGGCAGCGTCCCCCTCAGCCCCGGCTGCAGCGCCGTCCTCTACACCGACGGCCTGGTCGAACGCCGCGACGAGGACATCGACGAGGGCGTCGCCGCCCTCGAAC
>NZ_JAIQLH010000204.1 GCF_020037025.1 Streptomyces huiliensis
CGAACGCCGCGACGAGGACATCGACGAGGGCGTCGCCGCCCTCGAACGCGCCTTCGCCGGCGCCACGGGCACCCCCCAGGTCATGTGCGACCGCCTCATCCGCTCCCTCGGCATCACGGAGGAACACGACGACGACGTCGCCGTCCTCGTCCTCCAGCACCCCGCCCGCACCGGCCACGACGCCGAGCTGTTCCACAACGCGGCCCTCGAACTGCTCGGCGGCGTAGAGGCCGCCCCCCGCGCCCGCGCCTTCGCCTCCGGCGTCCTCGCCAGCTGGCGTTTCCCCCCGGACCTGCGCGACCTCGGAGTCCTCGCCGCCAGCGAACTCGTCGCCAACTCGCTCCAGCACGGCACACCCCCGATGAAGCTCCGGCTCCGCCGCACCGACCGGCGCCTGATCATCGAGGTCACCGACGGCGACGACCACCTCCCGCGCCGCCGCCGCGCCGAACCCGCCGACGAGGCCGGCCGTGGCATCTCGATCATCGCCACCATCGCCTCGTCCTGGGGCTCGCGCCGCACGCCCGGCGGCGGCAAGGCTGTCTGGTGCGAGTTCGCCCTTCCGGTGAAACACGCGTCCGTGTGACCGCGGGCCGGTCGGCAGCGCGCCACCAGCCGCCGCCCCCGGGCCTGCCGCGACAACGACAACGAAAACGGCGGAGCGGGACGGCCGGAGCAACCGCTCCACCGTCCGCACTCCGCCGTACGCGCTCTCGTATGTGCTCTTGTACGTGCGCCGACCGTCAGGCGCCGACCGGCGTCCGCTCGTCCCGCGGCACGACGCGCGCGGCCACCGCGCGCTGCTCCAGGGCCCGCTCCTGAGCCCGCACCGGGTTCTCCTGGGCGGGGGTGAGCCGGCGCCCCAGCCGCAGGGCCAGCACGGAGATGCCCAGCGAGCAGGCGACCAGCAGCACGATGTACGGCGCGTAGAGCCCCGAGCCGGCCATCAGCCCGCCGGCGGCCGGGCCCGCGGCCAGCGCCAGCTGCTTCACCAGGGCGAAGGCCGAGTTGTACTGCCCCACGAGCCCCGGCGAGGCGAGATCCGCGACCAGCGGGGCCATCGTCGGCGCCAGCATCGACTCGCCGATGCCGAAGAGGGCGTACGTCGAGATCAGCAGCGTGGTCGCGACCGCGTGCGCCCCGGGTACGAGCCCGGAGACCCCGGCCGCCACCCAGGCCACCGTCCATATGAGGCCGACCAGGGCGATGACCCGGCTGCGCCGCCGCCGCTCGACCAGCCGCAGCACCACGAACTGCGTCAGCACGATCGCCATCGTGTTGGCCGCGAGAGCCATGCCGAGCGTCGCGGGCGAGATCCGCGTGACCTCCACGGCGAACGCGGAGAGGCCCGACTCGAACTGCCCGTAGCAGGCGAAGAACATCACGAAGCCCAGCACACACAGCTGCACCATGGCCCGGTCGGCGAGCAGCGCCCGCCACCCGTTCCGCGCGGAACCGTCCGTCGGCACGGCGTCCTCGACCCGCGGCGCCTTCGGCAGCCGCACGGTCGCGATGGTGGCACCCAGCACCAGGAACATCACGGACTCGATGGCGAACAGCCGGACGAAGCTCGACGGGTCCGACGTGTCCACGAGCTGGCCGCCCAGCAGACCGCCGACACCGAGCCCGAGGTTGTTGAGGAAGAACTGCGTGGCGAACGCCCGCGACCGGGTGGTCGTCGTCGAACACCAGACGATCATCGTCGCGAGCGAAGGCTGAACGACCGCGATACCGGCACCGAGCGCGGCCGCGGCCGCGACCACGAGAAGCTCGCTGTTCGCCAGGCCGAGCCCCATGGACCCGACGGCGGCGGACACCGTACCCGCGACGGCGACGGGCAGCGGGCCCCGCCGGTCGATCACCCGGCCGACGAAGGGCAGCACGAACAGCGCGGCCACGGCGAACGTCGCGAGCACGATCCCCGCCGTACTCGCACCGAGGTTCCGTACCTGCGACACATAGATGAACAGGAACGGAACCGTGAAGCCGTTGCCGAACGCGCTCAGCGCGTTGCCCAGCTGGATCCGGCGCAGTGCCGCGCCCATCGCGGTGGTCACACTCACCTTCCTCTACCTAGATCACGAAAAACGGGCCCGGGCTGTGCCCCAGGGGGCAACAGTCCAGGCCTGAAGACTTCAGACGTAAACTTCGAAGCTAAAGAGTACACATCAAAGGGCTTTAGCGGCAAGGGGTCGTGTCATACTGCGGCCCATGGCCGACACCCCCGGCTCCGCCGAGCCGAGCCTCGAAGAGCAGATCGCCGCTTACCAGCGCGAGTTCCAGGACCTTGATCCCCAGGTGGAGAAGGTCGTCTCGGCCCTCAGCCGGCTCAACCGGCGCATGAACGTCGCCTACGGGCGGCAGACCGCCGAGCTGGGCATCAGCAACGCGGAGTGGGAGGTCCTCAAGGCGCTCGTCCTCGCCGGCCACCCGTACCGCCTGGGCCCGGGCGACCTGGCGAAGCGGCTGGGCCTGACCCCGGCCGCCATGACCCACCGCATCGACCGCATGGTCGCGGAGGGTCTCGTCACCCGCGAGCGCGACGGCAACAACCGGGTCCGCGTCATCGTCGGCATCACGGAGGGCGGCCGCGAGAAGTGGCTGGCGGCGATGCGGCTCGCCTCCGTCTTCGAGGAGGAGCTCCTCCAGGACCTCTCCTGCGAGGACCGCGGCAAGCTCGGCGAGCTCCTCATCCGCCTCCTGCGCCGCGTCGAAACGGCCCAGCCGGACGCCGGCGGACGCCTCAGGGACCTCGACTGACCCCTCAGTGACGCACGGCGGCGCGAGGGTTGACACGGGCTCGGCAGATCCGTAATGTACTCCGAGCTGCCGCGAAGCCGAAGGGCTTTTTACGGCAGCACTTCACGCCAGCTCGGCG
>NZ_JAIQLH010000205.1 GCF_020037025.1 Streptomyces huiliensis
ACAACCCAATACAGGCCCTAGCGCAAGGAAAGTGGTTTCCTTGAGGAAAGCGCTGATCCGGCACGTGAGACCGGACGGAGTGGGCCTGCGGCCGGACGAAACCCGGCAGCGGCCGGCCCCGGCCACCGTCCGCGCGCCCCCGCCCCGTTCCCCTCACCACCGCCCACACCGCCCGCCGTCTCCAGGAGCCGCTCCCGTGCCCCGTCACCGCACCCCCGACACCGCCCGCCGCCTCAGCGAGGCCGTGGTCGCCTGCCCGGTCAGCCCGGTCGGCGACATCATCTTCAGCCGCTGGACCACTCCCATCCTGTGGACCCTCGGCCACCACGGCACCCTGCGCTTCAACGCCCTGCAACGCCTGATCCCCGAGATCACCCCGAAGATCCTCACCAGCCGGCTCCGGCAGCTCGAACGGGACGGCCTCATCACCCGCACGTACCATCCCGACATCCCCCCGCGCGTCGAGTACGCCCTCAGCGACCTCGGGCGCACCCTCACTCCCGTCTTCCGGACCCTCACCGCCTGGGGCGAGGACCATCTCGACCGCGTCGAGGACGCCCGCCGCGCCTACGACGCCGCACGCGCCGAGGAAGAAGCCTGGGCCGAAGGATGAGCGGCAGGGGAAGCGACGGGAGGGAGGGAGGGAGGGAGGGAGGGAGGGAGGGAGCGCCGAGGGCGCGCGCCGGGAGACCCGCTTTCGCAGGGGAAACCACTATCCGCAGGCTACTAGCGTGGTGATACCGCCCCTCGCCGAAGCCGACGGCTCCCGCACCGGCAAGCGCCTCGGCATCGCCGAGCTCTGGCTCGCCCCCGGGTTCTCCGGTCCGCCGCAGCACCTGCACCGCAAGCACGAGGAGACCTTCTTCGTCCTCTCCGGGACCGTCGACTTCACCTCCGGCCACGACACCCACCGTGTCGGGCCCGGGCAGTTGGTCACCGCCCCCATCGGCACCCCCCCCACACCTTCAATAACCCCGATGACGACCAGGACGCCCGCATCCTGTTCACCTCCACCCCCGACCTGTACATCGAGTACTTCCGCGACCTGCAGCGCCTCAAGCCCGGACCCGACGGGCTCAACCCCGCCGACATCGCCGAAGTGATGAAGAAGTACGCCACCGAAACCTGGCAGCCCTGATCCCGAGTCAGGGCAGACCGGCCCGAGCAAAGGCCGGCGGGCACGGCCTCGCACGGTAGGTGGTCGCGGTAGGGGTGAGACTTGGCGGCTGCCTCGGCGAAGGCGTCGCGGTTGAGGAACCCTTGATGTACGCCGCACCATGGAGACGTGTCGATCAAGGAGTACCAGCAAAGGATGCGAGAGCGTTACCTCGCCGCCCCCGTCATGGCCGCCCCGGACCCCTGGCGGCAGGTTTCCGGCCCCAGAATTCCCATTGGGGGCCTGCTCGGTATCGGTTTCGGCGTCAATCCCGATGATGGGAACGATCTGGTCATGGTCGTCTCCACCAACGGCCACGGGCTTTTCGACGCGGTCACCGGTGAGAAGATCGCCCGTGACCGGGATCCCGATCCGGAGACCGGCACCCCCGACGGCCACCCGGATCTCATGTGTCCCGGCCTCGGCCCGCTCACGGGCACTCAGGTCCGCATCGCGGGCCTCTTCGGCGGTGGTCTCCACACCACGACGGCCGAAGGCGGCTGGTCGGTGAGCGTCGTCAGTCCCGAGTGGCCTCACCACCGCGTCGTCCTTTCCGCCGACGGCGGGATCAACCAAGGTCCCGCGGGAGACAGGTGGTGGCACGTTCTGCACAGTGACTACTCGGAACTGCGCGCCGCCGGGTTCTCCCCTTCCGGCTCCACCCTGGCCGTCGCCACCAGCAGTGACCTGGCCCTGTGGACCCGTCGGCGAGTGCACGAGGAGGCCTGAGCGGGGCACGAAGAACTCGTGCCCCGCTCAGGCCTCCTACGCGGCGAAGCCGACGTTGGTGACGTACTCGTACTGGCCCCACTGCGAGCCCAGGTCCGGGAGGACGTCGGTGGTCCAGGCATCGTCCAGACCCTGGTAGTCACCGGCCGCCCAGGAGGCGACGATGCGGTCCCAGCGGCGTACGTTCATCGTCCGGTACTCCACCACCCGCTGGAGCGGGCGGGGGACCTGGGACTGGTTGAGGGGATGGATCTCCACCCGGGTCCCGCGGCCCTCGCGGTTGAGGCGCTTGAGGAGGTGACGGGCGACGTTCTGCCGGCGCACCGTCCAGTACGCCGCGTCAAGGCGCTCAAGGTTGGCCTTCGACGGCCGGCGTCTGCCATCCAGCCATGCCTTCAGCGTCCGGTCGGTGACCGTCAGCCCGGCCTCCTTGGCGGCCTGACGGCTCTTGGCCGACCTCGTCAGGTAGTGCAGACGCGCTATCCAGCCGCGCCTGGCGGTCACCGGGGTCGCGATGCCGCCCGCCAGCTCGTCGAGCTTGCGGGCGACGGCGTCGCTGCCCTTGATGCCCCGGGCGCCGAACTTCCCGAAGTCGATGTTCCTCTGCGGCATTACTCCTCCCCTTCTCCTTCCGTTCCGGCGATGTAGACGTCCTTGACCTTGACTTCGGTAACACCGCGGCCTTCAGGGAAGACACGGCGCCAATCGCCGATGACGTGGAGTTCGTCGGTGCCCATGGCGCGGACGACCGTCAGGCCCTCGTCGTGGGCCTTGAGGGCTTTGAGCCACAGGTTGGAGAACGCCTGGGAGCGGATGATGTGCATCCAGTCCGGGCGGTAGAGCTCCCGGTTGTAGTTCGACTCCCCCATCGTCGAGACGAACTTCGAGTACATCGCCTTCACGTACTCCAGCGTCACCTCGTCGTCCTCGGCGATCGCGGTGTCCCGGGCGTCCTTCAAGGCGATGCGGAACTTCTCCAGCAGGTTCTCCGTCGCGCCGGAGGTGTACGACTCGTGGACCTCCGGCGGCGCGCACAGCGCGTGTTTCGGGCCGGACAGGCGCAGCAGGAGGCGCAGGGTCGGCTCGGTCACCCACAGCGGACCCGGTTCGTCCCGCTGGCCGATCGGGTTGGGCAGCACGTCCTCGTGCTCCCACTCGGGTGGGGTGATCAGGTGGACGCCGGCGCGGCGGCGGTCGTGGGGCAGGCCGGCGGAGTGTTCGAGTTGCCCGAGGGGGAGGTGGGTTTTGAGGGCGGAGAGGTAGGCCCCGTTGATGTCGAGCGCCGTCACCTCGTGTTTCCCGGGCGGCAGCGCGTGGCGGGTCCATTTCGGGCGCGCCTCCCAGATCTGGTCCGCGCCGCGGGAGGTCTGCTTCTTGAGGATGTCGGGGATCCAGGGGTGGGCGACGATGTCGTAACGGGCGCCCTTGCGGGTCTCGTCCAGCAGGCGCATCGCGTCCGGGATCGCCCGCTTCAGCAGCGCGGCCGTCGCCGCCTCGACGTCACCATGGTGCTCGGTGAGCGCGGCCCGCACCGCCTGGCCGATCAGATCGACCGGTCCGGACGGCTCCTGGAACGCGCGCCGGGCCGGGCCCTTGGAACGCTCGGAGGGACGCGTCGCCGTACGCGGCGCGCGCGGCGACGGCTTCCCGGCCGGAGCGATCTCAGGCCGGGAAGCCGGAGCGATCTCAGGCCGGGCGGGCGGCGCGATCTCAGGCCGGGCGGGCGGCGCCGTGGACTTGTCGGGCACGGACGCAGTGGCCTGGCAGTCGGCCGGATCCAGGTGCTGGGCGAATCCCGCCACCCGCGTCCCGGCCGGATGCCCGCACAGCACACACGGCTCCGGCGCGGCGAGGGTCTCCACCTCATCACCGTCACCGTCACCGCCACCGCCTTCTTCAGGCGCCGTGCGGAGCGGAAGGGCGTCGGTCGCGGCAGGGGCCTGTGCCACAGCCTGTGCCACGGCCTGCGACTCGGCGGTGGACGGCGTCGCCGGGGTGGCGTCGGCGGCGAACCTGGCGGCCAGCCCGTCCAGGAGGTAGGCGTACTTGGTCCGGGTCTCCCCGGCCGGGTCGCGGCCGCCCTCCCAGGCGGTGACCGTGGACGGGCTCACTCCCAGCGCCCGAGCCACCTGTGCCTTGGACAGCCGGGCCCGCTCCCGTAGTTCGCGGCGGACGTGGGGAGGGGGGAGCTCGGCTTCCGGGCCGACGGCGGCGAGCAGCGAGTCGATCGCGTCGAAGTCGCTCACCGGCCCGCTCCCTCTCGGATGTCTCGGATGCATCGGATGTAGGTGACGGGGTTGCGGGACAAGTGCGGGCTCGGGGTGGGCCGGCCGACGCGCGGGTCACCGAGCAGGAGGGTGCCTTCGAGGGCGTAGCGGTCGCCGTGCTTGGAGATCCCGGTGATCGTCGCGACCGCGAGGACCGTGCCCTCGAGGTTGATGATCTGCACCTCGTCCTGGGAGAGAGCCCTGTCGGCGTTGAACTTCCAGATGCCGCGGCCGGCCTGCCAGGCCTCGTCCTCGCTCATGCCGGGCCGCCAGCCCAGGGTGGCGCGCCCCAGGCAGTCGTCCGGGTCCGCGGCGCGTTCGGCACCGATCTGGATCTGCAGCACCGGCCACCTTCCCATGCGGAAACTGTCTAACTTGTTGCGATGTTATCCATAACTTGCACAGGAAAGACTGCCGCCACCCGGGCAGGCGTGTTGCACGTTGAGGAATCAGGAAACCCCCCACGAGCGCAGGCCGCGGTCGGCAGGATGAGCGCATGGAGCACAGGGAGATGAAGCCGGACTGCGTGCGGCCGATCAAGGTCAGGTATCCGGAGGATCCGGTGGAGGCGGTCGTGGAGGCCGACGCGCTGGACGCCGCGCTGCACGTGGACGCGGTGCTGGTGCGGGGGCCGTTGTTCGGGGTCGTCGCACAGGACGTCGGCGAGGCACCACGGTGGCGGGTCGTGATCCCGGTACAGGACGGCTGTCCGCAACTGTCCCGGGACGGCCTCAACTCCTTGTTGTGGTTCAGGGCGAAGGACGAGGCGAAGGACGCGGCGGAGCGGCGAGCCCTGCTGGCGGCGGTGACCCGGCTGGAGAACGAGCGCGTCGACGAGCTCACCGTGCTCGGGACCCGCTACCGGGTGGTGCGTGCCGAGGAGTACACGGGGTTGGGGCGGGACGGCATCGAACAGCCCCGGCCGACCGACCCCGAGCCGGCCGTCCCCAACTGGGACCGCGGGGCCCGGGACGCACGGGTCGACGACGGCCTGGTCCTGGACCCCGAAGCGCCGGTCACCCCCGCCCA
The DNA here is from genome assembly GCF_020037025.1 of Streptomyces huiliensis. Lineage (GTDB taxonomy): Bacteria > Actinomycetota > Actinomycetes > Streptomycetales > Streptomycetaceae > Streptomyces > Streptomyces huiliensis. Next base: position 5,182 of record NZ_JAIQLH010000205.1, read on the forward strand.
GGCCGCGGAACGACTGGCGCTGCGCGGTCTGGACTACACCGGTGAGCGCTTCCCCAAGGACGTACGCAAGGACTCGCGAAAGGCGCTGACGACCCACCCGGACGTCATGCTGCTGCCTCCGGTGTTCAGAATCGTGGAAAGGGACGGCCAGGGGTGGAAGGTCGGCGGCGGTCCGCACGCCAGTGCCCATGACGCCCGCAAGTCGCTGGACTTCGCCCTGACCTGGTTCGAACCCCGCCGACGGGGCCTGATCCCCTGGGGTGCCGACGACAGGGAGGTCGACGCCCGCTCGGTGGCCGCGCAAGGCACCGACCCCGCGGCCGAAGAGCTGGCCGAGTACGCGCAGGCCGCCGACCGACTACGGTCGGAGCAGCGCGTCAACCAGCTCGAGGCCGGAGGCACCGTCTACCGCATCTGCCGCGCCCGCCGGCTCCTGCGCTGGGGCCCCGACGGCCCCGAAGGACCCCGCCCGTCCGACGCCGAAAGCCAGCCTCCCGCGCAGATTCACCCACTCCTCGACGAGGACGGCAACGTCCACTACGACCACGAGGTCGACGAAGACTGAGCTCGGTGCCTCCTTCCCTCCGGACAAATCCGGAGGGAAGGAGGCAGCAATGTGCCCCTCGCTCGCGCGAGGCCCGACGGGCGGGATCAGACAGCACCCCCAGCTGATGGCCAGGCCGTACGAGCCGGCTGCCGCCCCTCCGGTCGCCGTACCGAGGTCCGGGAGCGGCGACGTATCCACCCATCACTCCACACCGCCGTCCGGACCGTCCGGAACGTCCGGAACGGCTGACCGAAGCTCTCCCGAGCCGCGGGATCGAAGGCGGCTCAGTGACCGCCGCGCGGCTCGAAGCAGCCGGTCTCCATGAACCGGCCGTTGACCTTGACCTCGTAGTTCGTCGACTGCACAAACGCCGTCACACAGGCGTCATGGCGGACGTTGAGGGCGACGCTCGAGCCCGGATTGCCGGCGGGGTCGTGGGCCTGTACGAAGAGTGTTCCGCGCCCCTGATCGCTGTCCGGGCCCTCGTTTCGGTAGCCGAGCTTGAGCAGATCCTCGCGCACACGCTCGGCATTCCATGCCTTCGCCTTCCAGAGTCGTTTGAGGACCGGTTCGATGCGGGCGGCTTCCGCTCGGGCGGCTTGCTCGCCGGCGGGGGACATGTCCTTGGCGAACTTGAAGCCGTTGTTCTCCCGGTAGTGCGGAGCTCCGTCGTGCGAGTCGGGCTCCACATTGCCCCGTGCGGGACCGGCGGTGGAGCTCGTGGGTGAGGGGGAGGCCGAGCCGTCGAGACGCGTCGCGGGGCCGTTCGCGTTTGGACCGGCGCGCTCTTGTCCGCAGGCTGTCAGGGTCAGAGCGGCCCCCAGGAGGAGTGCGGCAGCAAGGCAAGGAGGTCTGGACATCTGCATGAGGCGACTCTGTCACGGCACCACGGTGGCCTCGCTTGCGGAGCCGGAACTGCATCAGGTCCAGAGCCGGGCAGCCGTGCTGCCGCGGGGACGAACGGCCGGCCTACTCGTTGTGCAGCACCTTCGCGATCGTGAGCCGCGCCGCCGAGCGGGCCGGGGGCAGGGCACCGAGGACGGCGATCGCGACCCCCGCCAGGACCAGCAGGACCAGCTGCGGCGCGTGCCAGACGTCCTTCATGGACTCCGGGAACGCGACCTGTCCGACGTGGTCCACGAGCAGCCGGTGCGTGGCGATGCCGAGGGGCACCCCCAGCAGTCCGCCGGCCGCGCCCGACGCCGCCACGGACGTCACGGTCATCATCACGACCTGGCGCGGCGTCATGCCGATCGACTTGAGCATGCCCAGGTCGCGGCGGCGTTCGCGGGTGTTCAGCAGGACCGTGTTGAAGACGCCCAGGGCCGCGACGACGGTCAGCAGGACGGTGAACGCCGTCGAGACGCTGATGACGGTCGTGGCTGTGGTGTTCGGCGAGGCGCCGGGCATCAGGTAGAGGCCCGGGTCGGACGCCGTGACCGCTCGGGCGTACGCCTCGGCGTCGGCTCCGTCGGCGAGTTCGACCGTGTAGAGGATGGCCGGCAGGTCCGGGGCGAGCTCGGCCAGGGTCTCCCAGGTGGACTCCACGGCGTCGGCGTGGCCTTCGATGAGTTCTCCGACGACGGTGACGCGGGCCTGCCTGCCGTTCAGGTACAGGGTGATCTCGTCGCCGACCGCGAGCCCGCGCTGCTTCAGGAACGTCGGCGCGGCCGCGGCCTCTCCCGGGCCGTGCGGCCAGTGCCCCTTGACGACCTCGGAGTCGTACATCCGGGTGTCCCCGCGGTGGAAGTTCGCGGCGGCGGCCTGCGCGTACCCGGACAGGCGCACCTTGGAGATGGCCCGGGCGGTCACCAGGTCCGCTCCGGGAAGGGACCGCAGCCGTGCCTCGACCTGGCGGTCGCTCAGTCGCGGCGCCTTCTGGCCGAGCCCTGGCCTGCCCGCCTCCACGTTCACCCAGGCGGATCCGTTGTTCTGGCCGTGTTTCCCGAACGCGACCATGGTGCCGGTCAGACCGGTCGTCAGGGTCACGACGGTGACGCCGAGGACGATGGCGGCCAGCGTCATGACGGTGCGCCCCGGGCGGGCGAACGGCTGGCTCAGGCCCAGGCTCACGGCCCGCGGCAGCCGGGTGCCGCCGAGCGCCCGCTGGATGCGCAGCCCGCGCCCGGCCCGCGGGGCGTTGCCCGCGCTGATCGCCCGGGCCGCGGAGAGCCGGTGCGCCCGGAGTGCGGGGACCAGTGCGGCGAGGAGGACGAGGGCGGGCACGCCCAGCAGGCAGACGGCGTACACCCAGAGGCCGACGCCCATGGAGGCGTTGCCGGTCTCGATGCCGCTGAAGGCGTCCCGCAGGATGGGCTGCGACAGCGCGTCGCCGGTCAGGGTGCCGACGACGCAGCCGGCGGCCGTGGGTACGGAGATCATCGCGAGGTAGACCGCGAGCACTTGGTTCGGTGTGAAGCCCAGCGCCTTGAGCACCCCGATGTGCCGGTACCCGGCTCGCCCCCGCGCAGAACGGCGACGACGAGCCCTACGGTGCGGACCTGTCCCCCCAGCCGAGCCTGAGCAGACTCAGCCCGCTGATCGACCGGTTCGCCTTCGCCGGGCTGCCCGTGGACGTACGCGTCTCCGGGGAACCCCGCCCACTGCCGGGCGGCATCGACGTCACCGCCTACCGGATCGTCCAGGAGGCGCTGACGAACGCCCTCAAGCACGGGAACACGACGAAGGCCGAGGTGACCGTGCGGTACGCGGACCACTCCCTGCGGGTCGAGGTCCTGAACAGCGGGCCGAGCGTCCTGACCTCCGACGGCTCCGCGCCTCCGGGCGGCCCGGCGGGCGCCCGGGCGTCCGTCCCGGCGGACGGAGCCGGACGCGGGTTGCTCGGGCTGCGGGAACGGGTCGCCGTCTACGGCGGCGACCTGGACGCCCGCCGCCGCCTCGGCGGCGGCTACCGTGTCCGCGCCCGCATTCCCCTGGACCGGCCATGACGACCACGACACCCGCCGAACCCGCCCCCCGTGTCGTCGTCGCCGACGACCAGGAACTCGTCCGCACCGGCTTCCGGCTGATCCTGACCGCCCGCGGGATCGACGTGGTGGGCGAGGCGGCCGACGGGGCGGAGGCGGTGGCGGCGGTACGCGAGCAGCGGCCCGACGTCGTGCTGATGGATATCCGCATGCCCGCCATGGACGGTCTGGAGGCGGCCCGCCGCGTCCTCGCCCAGGTCCCGGACTGCCGGGTGATCATGCTGACCACCTTCGACCTCGACCACTACGTCTACGCCGCCCTCGCCGCCGGTGCCAGCGGCTTCCTCCTCAAGGACGTCACTCCCGAACACCTCGCCTCCGCCGTGCGTCTGGTCAGGACCGGCGACGCACTGCTCGCGCCCTCGATCACCCGCCGCTTGGTGGAGCGTTTCGCGGGAAGCGGGCATCAGGGGCGTGCCGGAGGCGAACCACGACACAGTGCCGCCGTCACCCCCAGATCACCCGGGTCCCCCACCGTCCACCGCGACCTGGCCCCCCTGACGCAGCGGGAGCGCGAGGTGCTGACGCTCATGGGCCGAGGTCTGTCCAACAGCGAACTCGCGCGGACACTGACGCTCAGTGAGGCGACGGTGAAGACCCATGTGGCCCGGATCTTCGCCAAACTCGGCCTGCGCGACCGAGCCCAGGCCGTCGTCCTCGCCTACGAGACAGGGCTTGTCTCTCCGGGCGGTTCCGCCGGAACCGTTCGGTAGCGGCGGGGGGGGAACGGGCCGCCGGCTCTCACGAGCCCGGAACGTCGGCAGCCGGTGGGTGGTGGAGGGCGGTGAGGCCGCGGTAGAGGCGGGCGGCGGTGGTGATGGTGTCCAGGTCCTCGCGGGTGGCTGTGCGGATCACGGTTGCCGTGGGGCCGGCGACCACCGAGTGGGCGGGGATGTGGCGGTTCTGGGGGACGATGGTGCCGGCGGCGAGGAGGCAACCGGGGCCGATGCGGGTGCCGTCGAGGACGACGGCGCCCATGCCGATCAGGACGTCGTCGGCCACCTGGCAGCCGTGCAGGGTGGCGTTGTGGCCGATGGTGACGCGGGCGCCGATCGTCACGGGGAAGCCGGGGTCCGCGTGGAGCACGGCGCCGTCCTGGACGTTGGTCTCCTCGCCGATGTCGATGGCGTCGAAGTCGGCGCGCAGGACGGCGTGGTACCAGACGCTCGCCCGGGCCGCCAGGCTCACCGCGCCCAGCAGCGCGGCCGTGGGGGCGAGGAAGGCGGTGGGGTCGATCCGGGGGGCCCGTCCGGCCACGCCGCGTACGAGGGGGTGCCCGCTCGTCCCGTCCGGTCGTTCCACGCGGCTCCCTTTCCGTTTCCTTGTGACGTACGTCCCGTCCGTGCCGCTAACGGCCTGTCAGGGTCGGAAGTTATTCCTGGCGTCCCCCACATGAGGGATCTGTCGCGCGTGTACTTCCTCTCTCCGTCGATTTCGGGCATCTCACTGGGTTGATGATGGTTCGCCGCCCCGAGGAGACCTTCATGCTGCCCACTTCCACGAACTCCGACGCCATCGCCATCGTGGGCGTGTCCTGTCGGCTGCCCGCCGGCATCGAGAGTCCGGACGGCCTGTGGTCCGCCCTCGTCGAGGGGCGTGAGCTGATCGGCGACGTACCACCCGACCGGTTCGACGCGGGCCGCTGGCTGGATCCCGAGCCGCGGCGTCCGGGCAAGACGTACGTCGCCCGAGGCGGTTTCCTCGCCGACGTGCAGGGGTTCGACGCGGAGTTCTTCGGCATGTCGCCCCGCGAGGCCGCGCGCCTGGACCCGCTGCAGCGCATGCTCCTGGAGATGGCCGTGGAGGCCGTCGACGACGCCGGCTGCCCCGCCGCCTCGCTCGCCGGTTCCGACACCGCCGTGTACGTGGGCGCTTCCAGTCAGGCGTTCGCGCATCTCCAGGGGCTCGACCCGGCCACGGTCGACGCCTACACCATGTCCGGAGGCGCCACGGCCAACACCGCCAACCGCCTCTCCTACGTCCTGGGCCTGCGCGGGCCGAGCGTCGCCGTGGACACCGCCTGCTCCTCGTCGCTGGTGGCCCTGCACCACGCCTGCGAGGCGCTGCGCCACGGCCGGTCGGGCATGGCGCTTGCGGGCGGGGCGCACGTGCTGCTCAGCCCGACGGAGTTCGTCGGGTTCGCGCGGGCGTCGATGCTCTCCCCCACCGGGCGGTGCCGGCCGTTCTCCGCCGAGGCGGACGGTTACGTGCGCTCCGAGGGCGGCGGTCTCGTCGTGCTCAAGCCGCTGGCCCGCGCGCTGGAGGACGGCGACCGGGTGTGGGGCGTCATCCTGGGCAGCGGCGTCAACACCGACGGGCGCACCCCGAGTCTGACCCAGCCCGCGGCCGACGCGCAGGAGGCGCTGCTGCGGGAGGTGTACGCGGCCTCGGGGGTGCACCCCGACGAGGTCGCCTACGTGGAGATGCACGGGACCGGTACCCCCGTGGGGGATCCCGCCGAGTGCCTGGCGGTGGGACGGGCCCTGGGGGTCGGGCGCTCGTCGGACGGTCCGCTGCCGGTGGGCTCGGTCAAGAGCCAGCTGGGGCACCTGGAGCCCGCTTCGGGTATGGCGGGCCTGCTCAAGGCGCTGTTGATGCTGCGTCACCGGCGCGTTCCGGCGAGCCTGCACGCCCTGCCCCTCAATCCCGCCATCGACTTCGCCGGTCTGCGCCTGGCCCCGGCCACGGAGCCGGCGCCGCTGCGGGTTCCGTCCGGCGGGCGGGCCGTCATCGGGGTCAACTCCTTCGGTTTCGGGGGCGCCAATGCCCATGTCGCCCTCGCGGAACCGCCGGCGCCGGTGCCGGCACCGGCGCGTGGCCGGGACGATGCCGCGTGCCTGCCGGTCCTGGTGTCCGCCCGGACGCCGGCCGCGGTCGGCGAGGCGGCCCGGCGCATGGCCGAGCGGCTGCGGCGGTGTCCGGACGGAGAGTTCCGCGACCTGGCGCACACCTCCTTCCTGCGGCGCGGGCGGCACGAGCACCGTGCCGTGGTGCTGGCCGGCGGGCCCGAGGAGGCCGCCGGGCGGTTCGAAGCCCTCGCGCGGGGAGAGCGGGAGGTCGCCGGTGCGCTGAGTGAGGGGGCCGAGGGGGCCGACGTCGCCCTGGCCTTCTCCGGCAACGGCGCCCAGTGGGCGGGCATGGGCCGGGGCCTGCTGCGGGAGGAGCCGGTGTTCCGGGCCGGTGTCGCGGACGCCGACGAGGCGCTGCGTCCGCACCTCGGCTGGTCCGTGCTGGAGGAACTGGCCGCGGAGGCCGGGAGCGGCCGCCCGGACACCACCGACGTCGCCCAGCCGCTGCTGTTCGCGGTGCAGGTGGGCCTGGTGTCCGTCCTGCGCGCCCACGGCATCCGGCCGGCGGGGGTGGTGGGGCACAGCGCGGGCGAGATGGCCGCGGCCTGGGCGTGCGGGGCCCTCGACCTGGACGCCGCGGCCCGCGTCGTCGTCGCGCGCTCGCGGGCCCAGGCGTCCACGGCGGGTGACTGGGCCATGGCCGCCGTCGGCGCGGACGCCGAGCGGGCCGCGGCGTGGCTGGCGCCCTACGGCGGCCGCCTGGAGATCGCCGGGATCAACAGCGCGCGGGACGTGACGGTCAGCGGCGAGCGGGCCGCCATGGCCGACCTCGGGGAGCGCCTCGGGCGGGAGGGGGTCTTCTTCCGGGACCTGGGCCTCGACTACGCCTTCCACAGCCGCGTCATGGACCCGCTGCGGGACGGCCTGCTCGACGCCCTCGCCGGGCTGAAGCCGGGCCGGGCGCGGCTGCGGTACGCCTCCGCCACCACCGGCACACTGCTGGACGGCACCGAGCTGGACGCCGGCTACTGGTGGCGCAACCTGCGGCAGCCGGTGCTGTTCGGGGCCGCGGCGGCGCGGCTTCGTGAGGCGGGCTGTTCGGTCTTCGTCGAGGTCGGCCCGCATCCGGTGCTCTCCCGCTACCTGGGCCTCGTCGCCGGCGGAGAGCCGGGGGCGTCGTCCCGGAGCATCGTGGTGCCGATGATGCGGCGGAACGCGCCGGGGCCGTCCGGTGTCCGCGCCGGTGTGGCCCGTCTGCTGGCCGCGGGCGTCCGTTCCGACCCCGGCGTGTTCTTCCCCGACGGGGGCCGCGTGGTGGACCTGCCGGCCTACCCCTGGCAGCGCGAGCGGCACTGGAACGGCCACCCCGGGCTGTGGCAGCCGGGCTGCGGCGACGGAACCCTCGACCACCCGCTGCTCGGTGAGCGCGCGGCCGTCGCCGAGCCGACGTGGCACGGCCCCTTCGAACCGGCCCGGTTGCCCTGGGCGGCCGACCACCGGGTCGGGGACGCCGTCGTGATGCCGGCCGCGGGGCTGACCGAGATGGTCCTCGCCGCGGGACGGCGCGCGTACGGGGGAACCGTCGAGATCACCAACCTGGGCATCCACCAGGCGCTGCTCCTGCCCTCCGCGCCCGACGAGGGCGGCCCGGAGATCCAGACGTCGCTGGCGCGCGAGGACGGCGTCGTGACGGTGTCGTCCCGTACGAGCGCCCGTACGGGCCCCGGCACGGGAGGTGAGGACGCGTGGAAGCAGCACGCGCGAGGCCGCGTCAGGCGGCTGTACGCGCCGCTGCCGGGTGTCCTGGACGTGGACGGCATCGCCCGCGCGCTGCCCGGGAGCAAGCCTCCCGAGGAGCACTACGCGGGCGCCGAGCGCCGCGGCCTGCGCTACGGCCCCGCCTTCCGGGTCCTCGACGAGCTGCGTTTCGACGACGACCGGGTGCTGGCCCGGTACGCCGCCCGCGTCGACACCTCCGGTTACGAGGCGCATCCCACGCTCCTGGACGGGGCGTTGCAGGCGGTGGCGCCGGTCGTCGAGGAGCGCATGCCCGGGGCCCGGTACCTGCCGGTGGCCGTCGACCGGATCCGCTCCTGGCGCCGTATGCCCTCGGCCGGCCACGTCCTCGTGCGGGTGCGCCGCGTCTCCGCGCGCGAGATCGTGTGCGACGCCACCGTCATCGCCCTCGGCGGACTGGTCTGCCTCACCCTGGAGGGCTGCCGGCTGCGCCGGTTCGACGAGGGCGGGCTCGCCCCGGCGCCCCGTGCCGTCACGGTGCTGCGGGCGGCGCCGCGCCCCGGGCGGACGGGCCCGGCGGGTGCGGACGTGCCGGAACCGGCGGAGATCGCGCGCGCGGGCGCGGACGAACTGCGGCGGGCGGTACGGATGTGGGAGAGCGCCGACGGCCCGTCGGCCACCGCGGTGGTCCGGGAGCTGACGGCGCACTTCACCGCGCGGTCCGTGCGCGACCTGCTGGCCGGTGGCGGGTCTTCCGAGCGCTCGTTCACGGTCGCGGACCTCGTCCGGGCCGGCATGCCGGAGCAGTACGCCGGGTTGTTCGACGTCCTGCTGCCCAACGCGCAGGCGCACGGTCTAGCGGAACCGGAAGCGGGGCCGGAGAGGGGATCGGAGGCCCACCGGTGGCGTCTGGTCGGGGCGGCCCGGCCGGAGGAGCGCTTCCGGGCCCTGACCGCCGCGCACCCCCGGCTCGTCACGGAACTGGCGCTTTACGGCCGGGCCGGCAAGCTGCTGACGGCCACCCTGCGCGGTGACCACGACCCGGTGGAGCGGGTCTTCTCCGAAGCCGACCGGCACCTGCTGGAGGACCTCTACACCGACGGCGCCACGCTGGCGTTCCACCACCGCGCGGCCCGTGCCGCCGTCCGCGCGCTGGTGCGCCGGTGGCCCGCCGACCGGCCGCTGCGGATCCTTGAGGCCGGCGCCGGCACCGGGGGCACGACGGCCTGGCTGCTGCCGGAACTTCCGCCGGAGCGCACGCGCTACACCTACACCGACGTGTCGGCGTCCTTCTTCCCCCGGGCCCAACACCGTTTCGCCGCCTACGACTTCGTCCGGTACCGCACCCTCGACCTCGACCGCGACCCGCTGGAGCAGGGGTTCGCGGAGGACGACCACGACCTGGTGGTGGTGGGCAACGCCCTGCACGCCGCCGGGGACGTCCGGTCCGCGCTGGCGCACGTCCGGCGGCTGCTGGCCGACGACGGCCTGCTGCTGACGGTGGAGATGCACCGGCAGGCCGACCTCGCCCTCATGTTCGGGTTCCTGCCCGGTTTCCGGAACCGACGGGACACCGGCCTGCGCCCGGACGGGCCGCTGCTGTCCGCGGACGCCTGGTCACGGCTGCTGGGCGAGGAGGGTTTCGAGGGGGTCGTCCGGACGGTCCCGGCGGACGGTCCCGACGCGGGCGAAGCCTCCACGTTCCTGGCCCGGCGCACGCCCCGTCCCGTACCGGCGGTACCCGCTCCCCCGGTGCCGGCCGGGCCGGAGCACGGCTGGATCGTCGTCGCCGAACCGGCGCGCCGGGCGCTCGCGGAGGCTCTGACGGCACGCCTGTCCCCGGACGGCGGCCCGCGCGCCCGCCTCGTCCCGCCGACGGGCGACGAGCGGCGGTGGGACGCCCTGCTCGCCGATCAGCCGCCGGTCACCGGCGTCGTGGTCGTGCTGGGCGAGGACGCGACGGCCGGCTCCGCGCACGGCGGAACGCCGGACGCCGAGCGGGCCCCGGACGTCGAACGAGCCCTGGACGCCGAACGGGCCCTGGACCACGCGGAGCTGCTCCGCGCCCTCGCCCTGGCCGCCCGGCGCCGTACGGAGGCCGACGGGGAGGCGCGGGTGGGGCTGTGGCTCGTCACACCGCCGACGGGGGCCCTGCCCGCCCCCGAGCGTCCGCTCGACCCCACCGCGGCCTGCGCCTGGGGCGTGGCCCGCACGCTCGGCAACGAGTACCCGGACCTGACGGTCCGCCGGGTGTCGCTGGACGCCGCCGACGGTGACGCCGAGGCGGACGCCGCCCGCCTGGCCGCCGAGCTGACCGACCCGGGCCCCGAGGACGAGATCGTGCTCACCCGGTCCGGCCGCTTCCTGCCCCGGGTGCGCGAGGAGCCGGACGCCGGCGTGCGGGCCCGCGACACCGCCTCGTACGCCCTGCGCCTGCGCGACCCGGGCCGCTTCTACCGGCTCGACTGGGCTCCGGCGGAGGCGCCGGCGCCCGGTCCGGACGACCTGCTGATCGCCGTCCGTGCCGCCGCCCTGAACTACAAGGACGTCCTGCAGGCCCTCGGCACGATGCCCGTCGAGGAGGAGCAGGAGGAGTCCGGTGGCCGGGGGTTCGCCACCGGCATGGAGTGCGCGGGTACGGTCGTCGCGGTGGGCTCCCGCGTCGCGGGCTTCGCGCCCGGCGACCGCGTGATGGCCTTCGGGCGGGGGACGCTGCGCTCCCACGTCGCCGTGCCCGCGGCCCTGGCCGCCCGGCTGCCCGACGGCATGGACCTGTGCCGGGCGGCCACGCTGCCGGTGGTGTTCCTCACCGTCCACCACGCACTGCACGAGCTGGCGCGTCTGGCGCCCGGGGAGACCGTGCTCGTCCACGGCGCCGCCGGGGGTGTGGGGCTGGCCGCCCTGCAGTACGCGGAGCGGGCGGGCGCGCGGGTCGTCGCCACGGCCGGTACCCCGGTGAAGCGGGACCTGTTGCGGCTGCTGGGCGTGCGACACGTCCTCGACTCCCGGTCCCCCGGGTTCGCCGAACGCGTCATGGAGGTGACGGGCGGCGAGGGCGTGGACGTCGTCCTCAACTCGCTGTCCGGTGAGGCGCTGGCCCGCGGGCTGGAGGTGCTGCGGCCGGGCGGGCGCTTCGTCGAGCTCGGCAAGCGCGACCTGTACGCGGACGGCAGGCTGCCGCTGCGGCCGTTCCTGAACGGCATCACGTTCAGCGCCGCGACCCTCGACACGCTGGCCAGGGCCCGGCCCGCGGCGCTGGCGGCGACGTTCGCGGAGGTGGCCGACCGGGTGCGGGACGGCGTCTACCGGCCCGTCCCGCACCACGTGTATCCCGCCCACCGGGTCGCGGACGCCTTCGAGGTGCTGCAGCACTCCCGGCACATCGGCAAGGTCGTCGTCTCGCTGGAGGAACCGCCGCCGGTGCGGGAGGAACCGCGGCCGTACGCGCCGGATCCGCACGGCACTTACCTGGTCACCGGGGGGCTCACCGGGTTCGGCGCGGCCACCGCGCGCCGGCTCGCCGACCGCGGCGCCCGCCACCTGGCCCTGGTCGGCCGGCGCGGCGGCGCGACCCCGGAGGCGCCGGCGCTCCTGGCGGACCTGCGGCGGCGGGGGGTGTCCGTCACGGTGCACGCGGCCGACGCGGCGGACCCGGCGGCCATGGCGGAGGTGCTGGCGGCCGTGGACGCGGCGGGGCCCCCGCTCCGCGGGATCCTGCACGCCGCCATGGTCGTCGACGACGCCCCGCTCGCCCGGCTGACCACCGAGCGGGTACGGCGGGTGCTCCTGCCCAAGGCGGGCGGCGCGGACGTCCTGCACCGCCTGACGCGTGACCGCGATCCGGACGTGTTCGTCCTGTACTCCTCCGTCTCGGCCCTGGTCGGCAACCAGAACCAGGCCGGGTACAACGCCGCCAACCTGTTCCTGGAGGCCCTGACGCGTGCCCGCCGGGCGGCCGGCCGGCCGGGGCTCGCGGTCGCCTGGGGCGCGATGGAG
>NZ_JAIQLH010000206.1 GCF_020037025.1 Streptomyces huiliensis
CGGGGCTCGCGGTCGCCTGGGGCGCGATGGAGGACGTCGGGTACGTCGCCCGGCACGGCATCGGCGACGTCATGCGGCGCGTGGGCTTCGACGCGCTGCCCGCCGCGGAGGCGCTGACGTCCCTGGAGACGCTGCTCGGGCGCGGTGCCGACGTCGCCGTCGTCACGCGGACGGACTGGGGTGCGGTACGGAACAACTTCGCGACGGTACGCGGCCCCCGCTTCGACGACCTCTGCCCCGCCTCCGCCGGCGCCGGCGGGGGCGGGGGCAGGGCGGCGCTTCTGGAGACGCTGGCCACCGCGCCGCAGGAGGAAGCTCTCGACCGGGTGACGGCGATCCTCACCGAGATCCTTTGCGAGGTCCTGCAGACCACCGCCGACCGCGTCCACGCCGACCGGCGTCTGGACCAGTTGGGGCTCGACTCGCTGATGGGCGCCGAGCTGCTGACGGGGGTGAACCGGCGTCTGGGCTGCACTCTGCCGGCCGTGGAGGTGCTGGACAGCACCACGGTCGCGGATCTCGCCGGGCGCTGTCTGCGTCGGCTGCGCCGGCCGGCGGGGTGAGGCGGCGGGCGGCGCAGCTCGGGGGCGGTTCCCGGGGATTTCCTAGGGCGGCGCCGTCGTTCCCGGGCCGATGCGGTCAGTCCCCGTCCCCGTCCCCGCCTCCGCCTCCGCCCCCATCCTCGTCCCCGTCCGAGGGCCGCTCGGTCAGCACCACCGGCAGCCGTTCGGTTCCCCACAGCACGCCGGACATCCGCCGCGGCACGGCCTCGCCGGTGAGCGCCGGGCGGTATCGGGCGAGGGCCGCGAAGAGGGCCTGTGCCTGGAGGCGGACCAGGTGGGCGCCGAGGCAGAAGTGCGTTCCCCTGCCCAGGGCGAGGTGCTGCGGGGAACGGGCGATGTCGAAGCGGTCGGAGTCGGCGAACGCCCGCGGGTCCCTGTTGGCGGCGCCGGGCAGCACCCCGACCACCGTGCCGGCCGGCACGTGCCGGCCCGCGATGTCGGCGTCGCGGAGGGCGATGCGGCTGATGAGGTGGATGGACGGGTCGTAGCGCATGACCTCCTCGACCACCGCGGCGGCGCGCGAGGGGTCGGCCCGCAGGCGGTCGAGTTGCTCGGGGTGGCGCAGCAGGGCGTGGGCGCCGTTCGCCATCTGCAGGACGACGGGCTGGTGGCCGGCGACGACGAACTGCCCGATCGCCGTGATGATGTCCTGCTCGTCGAGCGGGGTGTCCTCGGGCCCCTGGGCCAGGAGGGCGCTGACCAGGTCGTCCTGGGGTGCCCTGCGGCGTTCCTCGATCAGGGTGCGGAGGTAGTGGGCGAATTCGAGGCGGGCGGCGGTCAGGCGGGCGGCGTCCTCCTCGGCGAGCAGGCCGGTCGGGACGAAGGCCAGGCTCAGCCCGGCCAGGGCCCCGTACCACCGCGGCCGGTCCTCCAGCGGGACGCCGACCACGGCGCAGATGAGCTCCAGGGCCAGGGGAACCGCGAAGTCGGCCACCACCTCCGCCTCGCCCCTGACGGCGGCGGCGCGGACGAGACCGGCGGTGCGGTGCCGGATCGCGGGGCGCAGGCGTTCCACCGCGCGGGCGCTGAACGGGGCGGAGACCCGGGCCCGGCGGCAGCGGTGCTCGGGCGGGTCGACGAGCAGGAACGACTGCGCCTCCAGCGCCCCGCCGCCCAGCCCGAATCGCGGGTCCCCGAGGGCCCCGACGCCTGCGTGGTACCCGGTGACGAGGACGACACCCTCCCCCGGCGCCAGCACGGGCCCTTCGGCTCGCAGGCGCGCGTAGGCGGCGTACGGGTCGGTGCGGAACGCTTCGCCCCGCATGTCGAACGGCAGGTGGTCCCAGAAGTCGGCGCTCACCGCGATGCGGCGAGGCTGTGTTCGTCCGTCCATTGCCGTCATCATCCCCGGAGCGGGTGTGGGCATGCGGCCCGCGAAGCCCGCGTGTCCCGAGTCGAGCGGGGGCTCCGTTCCGGCGTTCTCTTTCCGACGTCCCCTTTCCGGCGTCCCCATCCGACGTTCCCTCACCTCCGACCGGCCGGGCGAAATGTGCCAGCCGCACACCACCAAGTGGATGTATTGTGCAGCTTCTCGGTTTCGCGGCGAAAGGTCGGAATGGAACAGCGGTCGTCACAAAGCGTCGAGTTGGCGTACCTGCCGGCGGTGGAGGACTTCAAGGAAGCGCTGGGCGCGCGGTCGAAGGTGTCCCGCGCGGCGCGCCGCAGCCGCCGCATGCTGTCGGGAGCCCTCGTCGTGTCGGCGCTCCTCGTGGCCATGAGCTGGTGGTCCGGGAAGGACCTGCCGGTTCCGGTGCTGGTGATGCTCCCGGTGCTCGCGCTGATGCGGTGGTACACGCCGTGGGCGCAGGCGCGGCAGTTCCTGCGCATGGCGGAAGGCAACGGCGTGCACCGGATCAGCGTGGCGGATTCCGGCCTCACCGTCAGCCACGAGCGGGCGACGACCACGCTCGCCTGGCAGGCCGCGCCCCGGTACGCGGAGACGCCCGGGCAGTTCGTGCTGTTCGGCGGCGACGACAACGCCTCGTGCCTCACCGTCCTGCCCAAGCGCGGCCTGCAGGACCCGGCCGGGGCGGACCGGCTGCGCGCGTTGCTGGACCGGCACCTCACGCGCGTCTGACCGGCGGCCCCGCCTGGTGGACCCGTCGGGGCCAGCACCCTTCAACAGCGAACTCCCGTTTGCTTTCAGGCCGACTTCTGCGCAGCCGCCGCGTGCGGGTGGAGGTCGGCGAGGGTCAGCGGGTGCGCGGGCGGGCGGGGCAGGACGGCGTGGCTGGTTGCGGCGTGGTCCGGGCCGACGTGCAGGAGTTCGCCCGGGTCCAGCAGGCGCCAGTGCGGGTTGTCGTCCATGCGCTCGCTGGCGACGACGGTGGACGGGACGGCGCTGAGGTCGGCGGAGTGGACGCGCATCCGGCCGTGGCTGCCGCTGTGGTCGAGGTGGCGGCAGCCGTGGTGGCCGCCCGCCGGGCGCCGCAGCACGTACAGGTCGTGGGTGTCGGGGTAGCGCAGGGCCCACAGGTCGGTGGGGGTGGCGAGGACGAAGTTCAGGGCGTAGAGCGGAAGGTGGTCCGCGATCCAATTGACGGCCGCGGCGATCCCCGCGCCCGTGTCCCCGCCGTGCGCGCGGATCTCACGGGTGATCAGGGCGAAGACGCGTTCGGAGTCGGTGTCCCCGCCCACCAGCGACCGGTCCGGGCCCAGCCGGGCTTCCAGGGCGTCCAGGCCCTCGACGACGCCGTTGTGGGCGAACAGCCGGCCGTCCTGCGCGAAGGGGTGGGTGTTGCGGGCGTCCAGGCGGCCGGTGGTCGCGTAGCGGATGTGGGCGACGAAGGTCGTGGACTCGGCCCGTCGCGCCTGGACGGCGAAGGCCCGGTCCGCGTAGGCGGCCAGGGGCGCCTTGCCGACGCGCGGCGTGCCGTCGGGGTCGAAGTGGCCCAGTCCGGTGCCGTCGGGGTCGCGGTGGCTCTGGGCGCTGAGGCTGTCGGGGGCGTCGAGGAGCCAGAAAGTGGCGCGGGTGCGTTCGGGGGCGCTGGTGAGGCCGAACAGGCGGCACATCGGGGGTTCCTCCATGGGCTCGCGTGGCTGGGGGTGGTGGGATGGGGGGCCTTTTCGCGTTGCTCCTTTCGGATGTTTTTTCGGGCGCCCTTCGGTGGCGTAGGGCCCGGCTGCCAGGGCCCGTTCGCCCGGCGTGGACCGGGCTTGGGCGGCGACCGCTGCCACACCGCCGGGACCGCCTTCATGATGCCGCCGATCCCGGCGCCTTGACCGGACGGCACGGCATGATCCTGCGCCCCCGCGAGGTGTGCCCGAGCGGAAGGAGGTGGGCGGACGGACCCGCCGCGGTAGGCATCCCGCGTGCAGACTTTCCTCCCGTACCCCGGCTTCACCCGGTCCGCCGCGGCCCTGGACCCGCCCCGCCTGGGCAAACAGCGCGTCGAGGCACTTCAGGTGCTGCGCGGCCTGACCGTGCCCGGGTACGGATGGCGGCACCACCCCGCGGTGCGCATGTGGACCGGCTACGAGGAGGCCCTGGTCCGCTACGGCCTCGACGTGTGCGCGGTGTGGGTGGCGGAGGGGCGCGCCGACACCTGCGCCACCACCCTGGTCACCGACTTCTCCCGGCATCGTCCCGGCGCCGCCGTACGCGCCCAGGACGAGCTCGCCGACGACGGCGAGCTGCCGCCCTGGCTGGGGGACCCGGCCTTCCACCGCAGTCACCAGTCGGCGCTGGTGCGCAAGGCACCGGACGTCTACTCCCCGCTCTTCCCGGGCGTCCCCGACGACCTGCCGTACGTGTGGCCGACCTCGGATCGCGCCTCCTCGTGACCTCTGGGCAAGGGGTCGGGCAGCTCGGTCGGCATGTGGGCGTGGCGCCAATCGGCCCAGGATGACTGCCACTCGAAGAGGTAACGGCCAGCCGGCGCCTACTACGGTAAGCAGATCGACCGGCCCAGTTACCCGGATGCAGTTCAGTGGCCCCTACCTGCAGCCTTTCCCCTCGCCTCCGAAACGCGCGGGCGCGACCTGGCGGGGACGGGTGACGTGACCGTCGCGGCCGGGAGCGGGCAGTCGGGGTACGGCGGGAGACTGAGCGTCGGTAAGGCACCGTCCACCGGACCCGACCAGCCGAGGAGCGGCGCCATGGGGTATACCACCCGCGAGAAGTGGCAGCGGCACTACGCCGACGGGAAGGGGTTCCGCCCGCTCGGCGACGTCGAGCGGGCGCTGCTCGCCGAGCACACTCCCGTGCCCGAAGGCGGCGGGCGGGCGCTCGACGTGGGCTGCGGCACCGGGGAGTTGGCCGCCTACCTGGCCCGTCTCGGCTACGTGGTGGACGCCGTCGACTTCGCCGGGAGCGCGGTCGCCCGGGCCCACGAGGAGTACCCGGACGCCGAGGGCGTGCGCTGGCTGCGGCTGGACATCGAGCGCGACGACCCCGCCGATCTGCACGACGACGGCTACGACCTGATCTGCCTGCGCCTGATGTACCCGTTCCTGCGCGACCGCGGCCGCGTCCTGCACGCCCTGGGCGAGCGGCTGCGGCCAGGCGGCGCGCTCGTCGTCATCACGCCGACCACCGACCGCACTCCGCCCGAGCGGCGGGGCATCGCTCTCGACGAGGACGAGATCCGCCTGCTCACGGCGGGTTGGGGGCAGGTCGATCGACTGGAGGCGGACGGGCTCGCCGTCCTCGCCCTGCGCGGCCCCTGCCACGGGGACGCGGACACCCCGGCGGTCGGGAAGCGCCCGCCCACCGGCCGCCCTGACCGGTGCCTCCGCTGTGGTGACCGGCTCCTGTGGCCGGGGCCCGGTGCGGCTCCCCCCGGTCCACCCTCCTATGGTGATCTTGTTCAGTCGGGCAGGGGTAGGGGGCCGTCGGTGAACTCGTCGGGCAGGTGGTTGGTGGCCGTGGTGGCCGCGGTGGCATGGGGCTGCGTGGCGTGCGCCCCCGCGGGTGGGGAAGCGGCGCGGGCGGATGAGGCGGAGCTGGTGGGCGATTGGGGGAACTCGAGAGGGACTCGTCTTCATTTGGCCCCGGACCGGAGCATAAGGTGGGCGGAAATATCCGAAGCGGTGTGGGACCCCGGGTGCCCGGACACGGCAACCGGGAGCTGGGAGTTTTCCGACTCCTCGGACGGCGCGGCCCCTTCCCTGAGCGGCAAGGGGCTCACCAGCGGAGATGAGCTCGGACTGGAGGCCGGCGTGCCGACGCGGGGATCCTGCCGAATACGGGCGGAGATCAGACGGGACGGGAAGGGGCCCAGTCTCTGTCTGTACATCGATCCGGATTCGATGTGTTCCGGCAAGGAGCTTCTTCGGCCCAGGCGGTGACGCCGACACGCGGCCGGGAGCCTTCTTGGTGCGCGGGAGCGCGGAAGCGATGCCGGAGGCCGGCTCCCCGGGCGTGCGAGGGGGCCGGCCTCCGGGGCGGACGGAGCCTTACTCGCCCTTGGTGAAGGCGGCCACCTGGGTCAGGAGGGGGACGTCCGTGAGGAACGCCAGGTGGTTGAGGCAGGGAACCAGGGTGTTGTCCGCGCCGTTCAGCCGGGTGCTGACGAACGGGCTGATGACGCCGTCGCAGGGCGAGTACCAGGTGCGGTAGCGGGTGTCGCCGGGCGTCTCGTCGCCGGAGGCCAGTCTGGCGAGGAAGGCCGAGCCGGGCTTCATCTCCGCGCACGAGGGCGACATGACGGTGCACAGGGCCGCGACGTCCGTGCCGTGGTGGGCGCCGGCGAGCGAGGCCAGGTGGCCGACGCTCGACGCGCCGCCGAGCTCCTTGACGTACCACATGGAGACCATGCCGCCCATGGAGTGGTTCACGAGGTCGACCTTCCGCGCCCCGGTGTCCTTCTTCACCTTCTCGACGAAGGCGGCGAGGTCGCGGGCGCTGGTCTCGTTGGTGGTGTTGTAGTCGTAGACGAAGCTGAACAGCTCGCCGCTGCGGTAGCCGGAGGCGAGGAAGGCGGCCTTCGCCGGGGCCCAGGCGGGATCCGACCCCAGGTAGCCGTGGACGAAGACGACCGGCGCCCGCTGCGCGGCCGGTTCCGGCTGGGCGGCGGTGGCCGTTCCGCCGGCCACCAGGGAAGCGACCGCAGCGGCCGCCGCGACGAACGTGCCGACGAACCTGCGCATGTGTACCTCCGAGAGGGTTCCGGCGCCGAGGGCGGCCGGGGCGGGACATCCGACTGCCGGGAGCATGCGGGCGCGGCGGGCGGGCGCGCATCGGTGAAACCACCGGTGTTCGGGGGGTTGTCGCCACCGACAACGCCGGCCGGTGCCGGTCTGGGCGGCCGGACAAGGGACGCGCGGAAGTTCTTCGTTCGCTCCCTCTCACCAGGGCGCTCGCGCGCACACGGCGTCCCGTTCGCACCCTTCCCCCTCCCCAAACCGGTAACCGGTCGGTAACTTGCTTGCGGTCCGGGCGTGCGGCCGCCCGACCGGGCCCGTCGGTGTCGGTATCAGGAGGGACAAACCCGTGCGCGACCCCTTACAGCGACTGCACGTGCGCTGCTCAGCCGTCCTCGCGCGGGCGGCGGAGCGGGCGGGGGACGGCGGTACCCGCGCCGCCCGGCTGTCGGCCGCCGCCGGACACGCCCGCCGCGCCGGTCTGACGCGCCGGGCCGGGGAGCTGGAGGCCCGGGCGACGGCGCTCGGGCGG
>NZ_JAIQLH010000207.1 GCF_020037025.1 Streptomyces huiliensis
CGGCCGGCGCGGCGGCCCCGGCGCCGTTCCGGCGCGGCGGTCTCGTCGTCGTCACCGGCGGCCTGGGCGGCCTCGGCACGGAGATCTGCGCGCACCTCCTCGACGCCTACGACGCCCGGCTGCTGGTCCTCGGCCGCACTGAACTCCCGCCGGAGGAGACACCGGAGGCCGAGGCGGACACCACGGCCGGCCGCCGCCTCGCCGCCTACCGCGCGCTGCGCGCCCGGAGCGAGCACGTGCTGTACGCGACGGCGGACATCAGCCGCGCCGACGAGATCCGCACCGCCCTGGACAAGGCGGCCGACCGCTGGTCGCTCGCCCCGACGGCGGTGCTGCACCTGGCGGGCACGTTCCGCCAACGCCCGTTCCTGGAGCAGTCAGTGGAGGACCTGGCCGAGGTCCTGGCCCCCAAGACCGCCGGCACCCGCGCCCTGCTCGACGCGCTCGGCGACGCGGCCGAGGAGACCCCCCTCATCGCCTTCTCATCCGTGAACGGCACCTTCGGCGGCGCCATGGTGAGCGCCTACGCGGCGGCCAACGCCCATCTCGACGCGCTGGCCCGCACCGCCCGCGAGCGGGGCCGGAGCTTCACGTCGATCGCCTGGAGCCTGTGGGACGAGACCGGCATGAGCGCCGGCCGCGGCCTGGCCGAGCCCGGCCGCGCCCGCGGGTACCGGCCCATCGGCCGCGCCGAGGGCGTACGGTCGTTCGTCCACGCGCTGCGCCTGGACCGGCCGCACGTCCTGGTCGGCCTGGACCCGGCCCGCCCGCGGATCCGCGGCGCGCTGGACGCCCCGGCCCGCGCGGCCACGTCCCTCACCGCCCACACGGAACCCCGGACCGTCAAGTCGCCCGCCCCACACGACAGATACGGCACGGCACTCCCGGCCCGTGAGCTGACCCGCGACCGTCTCCCCCGCACCCCGGACGGCGCCGTGGACCGCGTTGCCCTCCAGCGCGCCGACCACCCCGGTACGAGCCCGGGCGGGGCCCCGGCGGGGCGGACCCAGCAGCTGGTCGCCCGGGTGTGGTGCGAGGTCCTGGGTGTGGACCGGGTGGGCCCGGACGAGAACTTCTTCGACCTCGGCGGCCACTCGCTCCTCATGGCCCGCGTCCACGGCGCCCTCCAGGCCGCCCTGGACCGCGAGTTCTCCATGGTCGACCTCTTCCGCCACCCCACCGTCGCGACCCTCGCCGCCTTCCTCACCTCCCTCGAAACCCCACCGTCCACCACCCCTGACACCCCCGACACCCCCCGTCCCCCGGCCGCCGACCGCGCCGCCCGCCGCCGCGCGGCCCGCTCGACGGGACGGCGCCGGCGCTGACTTCGGCCACCCCACGGCCCCGTCGCTGGACCGGATCCGGTGGCGGGGCCATAGTCGGTGCGTGGGTGATGAGGAGAGGGTGTCCCGTTGCCTGAGGGCAGCGGCGGGGGAACGCTTCGTACAGGACGAACTGGCGGCTCTGGTGTCGGAGGCCGTGGCCCCCTGGGTCGCGCACGACGGGCTCCGGCTGTTCGGCATGAATCCGGCCACCGGCGCCGTCTCGTTCGGCTTCCTGCACGGCTTCAGCCCCGACCTCGTCCAGGCGCAGCTGTTCGACGCCTACCTGGGGGACGACCCATTCGGCCCCGCCGACATCGCCCGCCTCCCTTCGCCGGTAGGCCTGTTCGACAGAACCAGAGATTCCACTCCGGGGCACCGGCGCGTACTGGACACGCTCGCGGCCCACGGAGCCGGGTGCGAGGCGCGGTTGCTGCTGCGCGACGGCCAGGGGCCGTGGGGCGTGCTGGCCCTGATCCGGGAAGCGGGCGGAAGACCGTTCGACGAGGACGACGCCGGCCGGCTCGTCCGGCTCGCGCCGCTGCTGATCGCCCTCCTGCGCGGGTACGCCACCGCGGGACCGCCGCCGGGCGTCGCGCACCTGCCGACGGGGGTCGTCATCGTCGGCCCCGACCACCGGGTGCGTTCCGTCACCCCCGAAGCCCGCGCGTGGATGCGGGAGATCAGTCCCGACCACGGCATGGCGCCGCGGTGGATGCCCCTCGTGTCGATGACGGAGATCTCCCTCGCCGCGCGCCGCCACCTCGTCGACCCGGGCGCTCCCCGCCCACTCGCGTGCAGTCCCCCGGCGTTCCTCGGCCGGCGGGTCGCCGTGCACGCCCAGCCCCTCGACGAGGACGGCACCGGCGACGTCGCCGTGGTCTTCCAGGAGGCCACCGGCGCCCCGCTGCTGTCCACGTTCGCGGCCTGGCACGGGCTCACCGCCCGGGAGGGCCTGGTCCTGCGGCAGCTGTACTCCGGGGCGGCGCCCAAGCAGATCGCCCGCAGCCTCGCGGTGTCCCTGCACACCGTCAACACCCATGTGAAGGCGGTGTTCCGGAAGACCGGCGTCAACGGCCGCGGTGAACTGCTCGCCGTACTCGACTGCTGACCCTCCCGCGTACCGACCACACCGGAGCCCTCCCCCGGCATCCCCAATGTTGGGGATGCCGGAAGGCCGCCGCCCGAAGCCATAGTCGTGGTGAACGAGCAAGCGGAAGTCAACGGGAGGGGATGCGCCATGGTGCGCAGGATGAGCAAGAAGGCGATGGGAACGGCGATGATCGCGGGGCTGTTGGTGTCCGGCGTGGGGGTGGGGACCGCCCAGGCTGCCGGGACGGCCGACAGCGTGCGGACGACGGCTCCGTCGCAGACGCAGGACGAGGCGACCCTCACGGCGGTCGAGGTGACCTTCTACACCACCTACGACAACAAGGACCACGACACCAAGGTCTTCACGTCGGTGACGGACCGCACCAACAAGACCATCGGCACCCTCGGCGAGCACTTCGGGGACGACGAGTTCTCGGACGGGGACGCCGACGGTCCGTACGCCCTGAGCCTGACGGAGCCCGCGACCTGGTCGACCATGCGCGACGGGCGGCTGCGCATCAGAATCGAGCCGAACGGCCACGACACCTGGAAGCTCAACGTCCGGACGACCCTGTTCTTCTCCGACGGCACCCGGCGCCACGCCGACCAGGACAACCTGGCCCCGAGCCAGCGCAACCGCCAGGTCGACGTCCCGATCGCCTGACCCGCCGCCGGGGAAGGGGACCGGGGCAGGGGAGACCGCCTGCCGACACGGGGCGGCAGGTGCGGACCGGGCGCAGAGGGAGGGCCGGCGGGGGCCCCGGCCTGACGGAAGCGTCCGGCACCACGGTTCACCGGTACTGCCCGGCAGTTGACGACGGGCAGTACCGGTGAATCCCCTCTCTCCCGGCCACCCCGCCTGTACCGTCTATGACGTCTCCTGCGGCATCCGCCGGAGCACATCGGCGTCATGCACGGGGGGTTGCAGGCATGGAGATCGAACTGGCGGCCGCGGTGGCCGCGTTGCGCGACGAACTGACCCAGGCCGCCGCAGGTGGCGAGGGTCAGGAGATCAGGTTCCGGGTGGGGCCGATCGAGCTGGAGTTCACCGTCGAACTCCGGCGGGACGTCAAGGCGAAGGCGGGCTTCCGGACCTGGGTGGTCTCCGGTGACGGCGAGGCGGGCGTGGCCCGGGGCCGTACGCACCGGGTGAAGGTGGCGCTGACGCCGGAAGGGCTCGACGGGGACGTCCTGATCCGCCGCAGGCGGTCGGCGGAGCCCGGCCCGGGTCCCGTGACCGGCCGTATCGAGGACTGACAGTGAGGATGTGACGTGGCTTCTCCGACGGGTCTGACTCACGGACTGACCGACGTCTCGACTGTCTTGTTTGGGATTTGTCGATCCGCTCGGAGGAGCCACCTCGCACGCGACCGGAACGGGCGACCGTGACCTTATAGGAGCTTGGTCAAGAAGCCCCGCCACTGTCCTGTCCGCCCGCCCGGCCGGCGCGTGCCGCCCCACCGGGATCAGCGAGAGGACGGCAGTGACCAGCATGACGGACCAGGCCCTGGAAGTCACAGGCGGCGTCGACACGCACAGCGAGACCCACCACGCGGCAGTCGTCGACCGCCTCGGCCGCCACCTGGCCGACCGGGAGTTCGAGGCCACCGGCCCCGGATACCGCAAGCTCCTGGCCTGGCTGCTCGCCCAGGGCACCGTGACCGCGGTCGGCGTGGAAGGCACCGGCGCCTACGGCGCCGAACTCGCCCGCGTCCTGCGCGAAGTGGGACTGAAGGTCGTCGAAGTCGACCGGCCGGACCGTAAAACCCGCAGGCTGAAGGGCAAGTCCGACCCGATCGACGCCTACGCCGCCGCCGTGGCGGTCGCCTCCGGCCGGGCTGCCGGGACACCCAAGACCCGCACCGGTGTCGTGGAAGCCGTGCGCGCCCTGCGGGTGCCGCGCCGCTCGGCTGTGAAGTCCCGCACCCAGGCGGTCAACCAGGCCCGCCAGCTGCTGGTCACCGCGCCCGAGACCCTGCGCGCCCCGCTGCGCGGACTGGCCGCCGCCCAGCTCGCGAAAGCCTGCGCCCGGCTGCGGCCCGGTGACGACCTCGCCGACCCGCTGCACGCGGCCAAGGCCGCCCTGCGCCGGCTGGGCAGGCGGATCCTGGCCCTGACCGAGGAGATCAACGAGCTGGAGGCAGAGCTGAAGACGCTCACCGCCAAGGCCGCCCCCGAGCTGCTGGCCCTGCAGGGCGTCGGCGCGGACGTGGCCGGGCAGCTGCTGGCGACCGCCGGAGACAACCCCGACCGGCTGCACTCCGAAGCCGCCTTCGCCCACCTGTGCGGTGTCGCGCCGATACCTGCCTCCTCCGGCCGCCAGGACCGCCACCGGCTCAACCGGGGCGGCGACCGGGCGGCCAACCACGCTCTGCACACCATCGTGCTCTGCCGTCTGCGCTGGGACGAACGCACCCGCACCTACATGGAACGGCGCACCCGGCAGGGACTGTCGAAGAAGGACATCATGCGCTGCCTCAAACGGCACGTCGCACGCGAGGTCTACCGCGTCCTCCTACGGTCCCTCGACCACCGCACCACCGCCCGGCAAACCACACAAAGCGACCTCACCGAAGCCGCTTGACATCCATAGGAGCATCGCGGCCGGGCGGGGGACGAGCGATCCAGGCGCGCGGGGAACACGGACGGGCGGGGCGGCACGGTGAGCGGTGACCTGCTGGTCGGGGTGGACGGGCCGGGGGAGACGGGGTCGGGGTACGTCATCGCGCCGGGTCTCGTCCTGACCTCGGCGCACGTCGTGCCGGCGGTGGGCAGGACGGTGACCTTCTTCCGCCCCGGCGAGGACGGGCAGTACGCCGCGACAGTGGCCTGGCGGGGCACGCCCGGGGAACGCGACGACGCTGCCCTGCTCCGCTTCGACGACGGGCACCCGGACGCGGCGGGCGCGCCGCGTCCGGCCGCGCCCACCCGGTGGGGACGGCTCGTCACCGACCGGCCCGAGACCGGCTGCGAGACCTGGGGCCTGCCGGCCGCCGTCCAGCGGAAGGACCAGGCGGCGGAGATCCTGCACCTGCGGGGAACCGTCAACCGGGCGGACCGCTCCGTCGCCAACCGCCACCTCATGCGCCTGACGGAGCGGGTCGTTCCGTGCACCGACGACTCCGGGCGGAAGATCTCGCCCTGGGCGGGCCTTTCGGGCGCGGCGATGTTCTGCGACGGGCTGCTCACCGGGGTGATCTGCACGGACTTCGGCGGCTTCGAGCACACCCGGCTGGAGGTGGCGCCGGCCTACGTCCTCCTCCGCGACGACGGGTTCCGCCGGATCCTGGCGGAACACGGTGTCGGGACCGTGGCGGAGCCGGCGGAGTGGGCCGGGGTGAAGTCCGGCCTCGACGACCGCCCCGCGGTGCCGGACCCGCCGGCCTCACCCGCCGCGCTCCTGGAGGCAGGCCACGCCGTGGTCCCCTTCCGTGGCCGCGAGGAGCTGCTCGAGGACTTGCGGGAATGGTGCGCGCGGCCCGGTCTCGACGTGCGGCTGGTGCACGGGCCGGGCGGGCAGGGCAAGACGCGGCTGGCCCTCGAACTGACGGTCCATCTGGCCGGCGGGCGCACGGCAGTGGTGTGGCCGAAGAAGGCCGCGGAGGCCGAGCATCTGGCGGCGCTCGCCGACACGGCCGTTCCTGTGCTGGTGGTCCTCGACTACGCCGAGACCCGTGTCGAGCAGCTGACCGCCCTGCTCACGGCGGTCGTCGCCCGCCCGGTCCCGGAGCCGTTCAAGGTGCTGCTGCTCGCCCGCACCGCCGACGACGACTGGTGGCGGCCCGCGCGGCGGGCCAACAGTGCCACCCGGGACATCCTCGACGGCCTGGCCGGAATTCCGCTACCGCCGCTGGAACCACATCCCGAAGGCCGTGCCGGGGCCTACCGGGCCGCCGTGGAGCATCTGGCCCGCGCTCTGCGGGACCTCCCCGGCCAGGAGCACCACCCCTGGCCCGCGGTGGCCGCCGCGGTGACCGACGCCGTACGGCGGGAGCCCGCCCGGCTGGCCGGTCCCAGTCTGGACCGGGCGCTCACCCTGCACATGACCGCGCTGGCCGACCTCCTGGACGAGGCCGTCCGTACCGCGGCGGACCGGCCGGCGGCCACGGCCGCGCCCGAGACCGTGCGCGTCGAGAAGCGGCTGCTCGACCACGAGTCCGAGTACTGGGATCGGGCCGCCCGGCAACACCTGCCCCCGGACCTGGACACGGAGAGCCGCGAGGACGCCCTCGCCGCGGCCTTCCTGTGCGGTGCCGACACCCGCCACCAGGCGGAGGCCCTGCTGGGCCGCATCTCCTACCTCGGTGACCGCGGACGGGCGTGCCACCGGTCCCTCGCCCGCTGGATCGCCGCGCTCTACCCGCCCCGCGACGGCAGGGCGTGGGGCTCCCTGCGGCCGGACCGGCTGGCCGAGTACTTCGTCGGGAGGCGGCTGATCAGAAACCCCGACCTGGCGCCGGACCTGCTCGGCGACGGGACGCCGGCGGCGGGCGACCGCGCGTCGCACGACGGCGCGTCACACGGGCACCCCAGGTACGGCCACGCCTCGTACGGCCACCGCTCGAACGGCCACGCCTCACACGGCCTCACCGACGCCCAGACCACCCAGCTGCTCACCGTCTACGCCCGGGCGGCCGCCCACCCCGCCCACGTCGACGCCCTCGACGCGCCCCTCACCGACCTGTGCGTACGCCGCCGTGACGTGCTGGCCCACCCCGCCGTCGACGTCACCACGCGCGTCGAGCGGCCGCAGCCGCTGGTGGCCGCGTTGGAAGAGCTGGCCGACGCGCCGGGCGCCACGCCGGAGGAACTCCAGGACCTGGCCGACCGCCTGCCGCGGCCGACGCACGCCCTGGGCCCGTTGGCCGCGAAGGTGGCCGAGCGGCTCGTCGGCATCCACCGCGAGTGGGCCGCCGAGGACGCCGCCCGGCTCCCCGGCCTGGCCCTGGCGCTGCGCCGGCTGACCGGCCGCCTCGGTGACGTGGGGCGGGCCCGAGAGGCATACGCCGCCACCGAGGAGGCCGTCGGCCTCTACCGGCGGCTCGCGGCGGAGGATCCGGCCGCCTACGAACCGCACCTGGCCGCCGTCCTGCACAACCTGTCGCTGATGGCCCGGGCCCTGGGCCGCCGGCAGGAGGCCCTGGCGCCCGCCGAGGAAGCCGTCGAGTTCTACCGCGCGCTGCACCGCGCCCAGCCGGACGCGTACGCGTTCCGGTCCGGCCTGGCGCACGGCCTGGGCGCGCTCGCCCAGGCCAAGGGCGAACTGGGCCGCCCCGAGGCGGCGATGACGGCGATGGACGAGGAGGTCGGCATCCGGCAGGGCCTCGTCGCGGAACGCGGCGACGAGGCCCTGCCGGAGCTCGCCGCTGCCCTGAACAACCAGGCCATCTGGCTGACGGAGTGCGGACGCGTCGAGGAGGCGCTGACGGCGAGCGCGGAGGCCGTCGCCCATTACCGGTCCCTGGCCGAGCGGCGCCCCGACGCCTTCCGCAACGGCGTCGCCCGCAGCCTGGGCACGCACTCCACCGGCCTGCACCTCGCGGGCCGGACGCGGGACGCGCTGGAGGCGGCCGAGGAGGCCGTCCGCATCCGGAGCGGGCTGGCCGCGGAGCGCCCCGGTGCCTACCTCGCCGACCTGGCGCTCAGCGTGCACTCCCTCGCCGTCGACCTGGGCGAGGCGGGGCGGCCGGCCGAGGCGCTGGCCCGGGCCGCCGAGGCCGTCGCCCTCTACCGGGACCTGGTGACACGGGAACCCGCCGGGTTCGGGCACCGGCTCGCCAACTCCCTCAACACCTACGCCCACCGGCTGAACGACGTGGGACGGCCGGCGGACGCGCTGGAGGCCGCCCGGGAGGCCGTCGGCCTCTACCGGCCCCTGTTCACGGCGGCGCCCGGGGCCTTCCGGGCCGATCTCGCCATGAGTCTGGACACCCTGGCCTCCCAACTGGAGGAGACCGGGCGGGCGGAGGAGGCCGTACTGGCCGGCGAGGAGTCGGCCGCCCTGTACCGCGAACTCGTCCGGCAGCGCCCCGACGCCCCGGTCGACGACCTTGCCTGCGCCCTGCACAACCTCTCCCGCCGGCTGCACGGGGTCGGGAGACCGGACGAGGCCCTGGCGGTGGCTGAGGACGTGATCCGCCTCCGTCGCCGCTCGGTGGCGGCCGGCGCGTCCGGCAGGGCCCGGGCCGCCCTGGCGGAGGCCCTGCTGGCCCGGGCGCGCGGTCTGGACGACGGGGGGCGGACGGAGGACGCCGTGGCGGCGGCGGCCGAAGCGGTGGAGCTGTACCGCGGCCTCGTCGAGCGGGACGCGGACGACGCGTACACCCGCGGGTTCGCCACGGCGCTGTCCGGTCTCTGGCTCCTGCGCTCCCGGGCCGGGCAGGCGGCGGAGGCGCTGTCCGTGCTGGAGGAGTCCATCGAGGCCGGCCGCCGCCTGCTGGGCCGGGAGCAGGACACCGGCCACGACCCGGCGTACGGCGACGCGTTGTTCGTGCTCGGTACGCAACTGGCCGCGGCGGGCCGCCCGGACGACGCGGCGGACGTCATGCGCCGGGCCGTCACCGCACTCCGGCAGCCGCCCGGCCGAGGCTCCGCGGCCCCCGCGCCCCGGCTGCTCCCGGCGCTGTCCTGCCTGACGACGTACCTGATCGAGACGGGGCGGCGCCCCGAGGCGCTGCCCGTCGCCGAGGAGGTGGCCGGACTGCTCGGCGACCCCGCGCGGCGGGACGGGAGCGGCCGGGGCCCGCTGGCGTACGCGCTGTGGGTCCTCGGCTGCCTCCGGCACAACGCCGGCCTGCGGGAAGCCGGGGAGACCCTGCGCCGGGCCGTCACCGTCGCGGACGCCCTGCCGCCCGCCGGCGAACGCGACGTCGTCCGCGTCCTGGCCCGCGCCGGGCTGGGCGTGCACCTCGTGGAGAGCGGCCGGGCGGCCGAGGGGTTGGCCTACGCCCGGGAGGCCGTCGGCCTCGCCCGCGGCCTGGCGGACGCCGATCCCGCCCACGGGAGGGTGCTGGCCCTGACGCTGACCGACCTCGGCCGCCTCCTGGCACTCGGCTCACCGGCGCGCGAGGCGGGCGTCGGCGTCTGGGCGGAGGCCCTCGGTGTCTCGGCGGAGGCCCTGGCCGTGTCCGAACGGGTGGCGGCGGACGACGCCGTGACCGGCGGGCCGCTCCTCGTCTGGGCCCTGGCCCACCACGCCCTGCGGCTGAGCGAAGCCGGACGGCACGCGGCGGCCCTGGACCTGACCGCCCGGGCGGTCTCCCTGAGCCGCGGCCTGACCGCCCGCCACCGCGCGGCGCACCGGGACCACCTCGCGTTCGCCCTCTTCGCGTTCGCCAGGACCCGGCTGCTCGCGGACGCCCGGCGGGCGGAGGCGCGGGACGCCATCGCCGAGGCGGCCGCCCTGTGGCGGGCGATGACCGAGACCGAACCGGGGCTCACCGCGCCGTACCTCGACGTGGTGGCGGACACGTACGCGCGCCTCACCGGCCCGGACCCGGAGTGAGGGCGCTTCACGTCCGAAGACGGAATCAGTGCTTCAGGACGACCTCGGGGCTCTTCGCCGTGGGCACCGCGCGGGCGGGGCAGGTCTTGAGGACCTTGCTCATCGAGTCGTGCTCGGCGGGCGTCACCCACAGCTTGTACTGCCGCTTCACCGCGATCTGCCGGGCGACGTAGTCGCAGGCGTACCGTTGGTTCGCGGGCAGCCAGTCGGCGGCGTTCTTGTCGCCCTTGCCCATGTTGGCCGGCCCGTCGGCGGCGACGAGGTTGAGCGGGTCGTTGGCGAGGGCCTCGCGCTCGGCCTGCGAGAGCTTGCGCGCGCCGGTCCGCCAGGCGTCGGAGAGGGCCACGATGTGGTCGATCTGCACCGCCGAGGACTGCGCGCCGCGCCGGAAGCGGATGGTCTTGCCGGTGTAGGGGTCCGCGAGGGTGCCGGACGTCACCGTGCACTTCGAACCGCCGTCCAGCTTCGGGTCCTTCAGGTCCCGCCGGAGGATGTCGTTGCGGGTGTCGCAGCCGTTGTCGGCGCCGGGGGCGCCGGTCCGGTCGGACCACGCCTGGCCGAAGCCCTTCTTCCGGTCGTAGCCGTCCTTGGAGGCCGCCTTCTTGACCGGCAGTTCCGCCAGCGCCGCCCGGACGGAGCCCGGCTTGCCGTCGGCGGTTCCGCCGGGCTTGTCGTCCCGGCCCTTGGAACACGCCGTCAGCAGCACCGGCAGCAGCAGGGACGCGGCGACGGCGCCGGTACGCCGGGAGCGGGTCGGGAACGGCACCAGGGCCTCATTTCGTGCGATAAGCGATAGATGGTGAACAAGTGATACCAGAGGGGCTGTTGCCGGGAAAACCGCGGGATCGCGGCTGGAACGGTCGGCCGGCCGGCCGACCCCGGGCCGCGCCCCCTCAGGTGGTACGGCTGCCGGGCGCGGACGCCCGCGACCCGCGCCGGAGCAGCCGTCTCCGTCTTCCGCCGCCGCCCATGGCGAACGTCAGCCACCGGTCGGCGCCCCGGGCCGCCAGGAACCGCCGGCGCTCCCGGCGCGAGCGCGGGCGGGCGGCCTCGCCGGCCGGCGCGTTCTGTGCGGCGCGCGCGGCGGAGGCGAGGCGCCGGCCGGCCTTGGCGAGGTCGGCGAGGACGTGGTCCCGGTGCCGCTCGCCGCGCCCGCCGTGCAACTCCGTGTACAGACCTTCGATTTCCGCGACCGCCGCACTGATGAGCAGGTCACCGCCGCCCGCCGGTGCCGTCCTGTCCCGCGCCATCCGCAGCCCCCTTCGGACGAGTCGTCGCGCCGCGACGGCGGCGACGAGCGGCCGCCGGGCCGCGCCCATGACTTGCCCAAGTGCGCAATCGGACAACCGCATGCGCCGGAGAATCGCCCCGACGCGGCGGCGGTCCCACGGGGGGGCGGCGGAATCAGGGGCTGACCGGGTCGAAGCCGTAGCGCAGGGGCTCGTCGTCCACGCGGACGTCGCGCCGGTACACGTACAACGCGTCCACGCGCATGTCGACTACGGCGCCTTCGACGACGCAAGGGAGCGTGACCTGCACGACCGCCGGCCGGCCGGTCACCTTGATCCTGACCCGGTCGGCCGGCCCGCCGGTCAGCACCGCGGTCTCCTGCCCCCACACACCGTCATCCGCCATGGGGATACTTTACGCATTGCGCAAGTATGGAACAAATGGCGGCTCCCGGGGCGGCGGCCGGAGGTGCCTCAGTCCTCGTAGTAGTTGTTGACGACCACGTCCGGCTCGTCGTCGTCGAACGCCTCGTTCAGCAGCGCGCCGCCGACGAGACCGGCGGCGCCCGCGCCGATGAGCGCGCCGGTGCCGAAGCGGCGCCCGCCCTGCTGCCCGCCGCCCTGCTGCGGCTCCGCGTGCGGGGCCGGTTGCGCGGCGGGGTAACCCTGCTGGGGGGCCTGCGGATACCCCTGCTGCTGCACGGGCTGCGGGTAACCGGCCTGCGGGTACCCCGCCTGGGGCGCGGTGTAGTACGGCGGCGGGGTGGTCTGCACGCGGTGGGCGCAACCGCCGCACGCCTGGACCGGCCGGGGCACGCCCCACTGCGGGGACCAGGACACCGTCGTCATGCCGGGGCCGTGGCTCGGGTCGAAGAAGCACGTCATGGAAGGACTCCCTACGGGGTGCGTGGGGTGGGTGGGCTGCGTGGGGTGCGCAGGATGCTGGGGTACCGCCGCGAGCGTCGGCGCGGAGTGCGCGGGGGCCGCGGACGGGACGACGACTGTCGGCGTCGGAGTCGGAGTCGAAGTCGACGCGGGTACGGCCGGAGCCGCGGCCGGGGCCGGGGCCGGAGCCGGGGCGTCTTCGGCGGCCTTCCGGATCCCCGGGGAAGCGGCGGGCGGCTCGACGGAAACCGGCGCCGCGTCCCGCAGGACGTCCACCCCGTAGTCGGCGGCGATGCCCGCGAGCCCGGAGGCGTAACCCTGCCCCACCGCCCGGAACTTCCACTCCGCGCCGTGCCGGTACAGCTCCCCGAAGACCATCGCGGTCTCGTCCCCGGCGTCTCCGGCCCCGAGCGCGTAGCGGGCCAGTTCGGCGCCGCCGTCCCGGTCGGTCACCCGGATGTGGGCGCCGCGGACCTGCCGGAAGTCCTGGCCGCGGGCCTCCGCCTCGTACAGGGACACCGGAAAGACGATCTTCGTGACCTCGGCCGGGACCCGGCCGAGCTCGATGTGGATCCGCTGGGCGTCACCTTCGCCCCCGGCGTCCCCGCCGTGCCGGACGGAACCGTCGGGGCTGGTCAGGTTGTTGAAGAAGACGAAATGCCCGTCGGAGAGCACCCTCCCGGACCGGTCGCACAGCAGCGCGCTGGCGTCCAGGTCACACCCCGGAGCCACCTGCCAGCCCAGTCCGACCGTCACCGCGGTCAGCCCGGGGGCCTGCCCGCTCAGCGAGACGTTGCCGCCCTTGGTCAGGGGCACACCCATCCCCGATTTCCCTTCACCACCGCCCCGGCCGGGGCTCATCCGGTTTCCCTGCTGCACGACGTACGGCAAGCGCGCTCCCCACAGGGCCGACGCGTCGTCACGTCACCGCTCGCCGCGCATACTTTAGCGCTTGCGCAACAGGAGAACCTTCGGGGTCGCCCCACCCCGGAAGCGGACGAGAGCAAGGAGAGTGTGCCGTGGGGCGACGCCCGTACCGGACCGGCCGACGTCACCCCACGGCGACGGCCCACGGCCGCACGGTCCACGCCGTGACCAGCCCGTGCCGCACGTACGGGTCCCGTTCGGCGAACTCCGCGACGACGGCGGGGTCGTCGACCCGCCACACCATCAACGCCCGGTCCATGGGTTCGCCCAAGGCCCCGCCCAGGACGAGGGCGCCCCGGTCGTGCGCCTCGCGTGCGAGGCCCAGGTGCTCTTCGCGGAGGGGCGCCCTCCGTTCGACGTAGTCGTCGGCGAGCGCGTATTCCAGCACGTAGTACGCCATGGCGTTCGTCCTCCGCCGCTCGGTGGCCGGTTCTCCGCCGCACCCTACTGCGCGGGCGGGACCGGCCGACCGGATCCGGCCGCTCCGCTCCACGCCCCAGGCACCGGCCCGCGGCGCCGCGCCGTCAGCTGCCGGTGGCCTCCCGCCACGCCGCGACGTACGAGGCGAGGTTCCTGTCGACGTCGGCCCAGTCGGGGCGGAAGACCTCGACGCCCCGCATGAGGCGGGCGAGCGCGGCGGCGTTCGGGTCGGTCGCCTTGACGTCCGTGCGGGCCGCGAAGCCGCCGCCGGCGGCCGAGACGTCGCGCTGCACCCCCTCGGTGAGGAGGTGGTCCAGGAACTTCTTGGCGTTCTCGGTGTGCGGAGCGTTCCGCACCAGCCCGGCCGCGTACGGGAGAGCGAAGGTGGTGGGCTTTCCGCTGTCGCCGGCGGGGAAGAAGATGCCCTGGTTCGGCATGGTCTTCATGTTGGCGAAGTTCATCTGGACGTCCCCGTTGGCGACGAGGAGTTCGCCCTTGTCGACCTTCGGGGCGAGCTGGCCGGTGGACTTGGAGGGGCCGACGTTGTTCTCCTGGAGTTCCTTGAGGTAGGCCATGGCGGGCTCCTTGCCGCCGAGATCGTGCATGGCCTTGATGAGGACGGCCGTGCCGTCGCCCGCGACCCCGGGGGTGGAGTACTGGAGTCTGCCCTTGAACCGGCCGTCCAGGAGGTTCTTCCAGGTCTTCGGCGGACCGCCCTGGAGCTCCTTGGTGTTGTGGATGAAGCAGAAGTAGTTGTTGACGACCGCCGTCCACTTGCCGGCCGGGTCCTTGTCGCCGTCCGCGACCCGCTCCGAGCCCGCGGGCCGGTAGGCGGCGAGCAGGCCCTTGCCGTCCGCCTGTTGGACGAAGGGCGGCAGGGTGACGACGACGTCGGCCTTGGTGTTGGACTTCTCCCGGGCCAGGCGCTGCACGATCTCGCCCGAACCGCCCTCGACGTAGCGGACCTTGATGCCGGTCTTCTTCGTGAAGTCCTCGAAGACCTTGTCGTAGAAGCCGGTGCCGTCCTCGGCCTTGAGGCCGTCGGCGCTGTAGACGGTGATCTCCTTCGCCCCGGCGTCGGCCGTCCCGCCGCAGGCGGTGAGCGGGAGGGCGAGGAGCGGGACGAGGTACGGGACGAGCGGGAGCGGCGTACGGGGGCGGGGCACGGTCGGTACTCCTTCGGGTCAGCGGTAGGAGGCTCGGGTGCGGACGCGGGAGACCGCGAGGAGCACGAGGAGCGTGGTGGTGACGAGGACGACGGCGAGCGCGGCACCGGGGAAGAGGGCGCCGCGGTCGGTGGCGGCGAAGACCTTGACGGGCAGCGGCAGCCAGTCGGGCGGGTACAGCATCATCGTGGCGCTGAGCTCGCCCATCGAGAGGGCGAAGCAGAGGCCCGCCGCCGCGGAGAGGGACGGCAGCAGGAGCGGCAGCCTCACCCGCAGCAGGACGCGGAGGGGGCTCGCCCCGAGGCTCGCGGCGGCCTGCTCGTAGGCGGGGTCGAGCCGGTCCAGGGCCGCCGCGACGGACTGGTGGGCGAAGGCCGTCACCAGGATCGCATGGGCCAGGACGACGATCGTGGGCGTCCCGTTGAGCAGGAACGGGGGCTCGGAGAAGGCGACGAGCAGGGCGAGCCCGACGACCACGGACGGTACGGCCACCGGCAGGACGAACAGCGCCCCGACGACGCGGCGGGCGCGCGGGCCCCGGGCCGCGAGGGCCGCCCAGGTGCCGGTGGCGAGGGCGAGCGCCGAGGCGGCGAGGGCGGTGAGCACGCTGGTGGTCAGGGCGTCGAGCGCCTCGCCGCGGACGGCGGTCCGGTAGTGGTCGAGCGTCGCGCCGGAGGGGAGGGCTCCGCTCCACTGGGTGGCCAGGGAGGCGGCCACGACGACGAGGAACGGCAGCGCGAACACGGGCAGGAACAGGGCGAGGAAGACGCCCTGGACCGCCCACCGGGCGCGGCGGCTATGCACGAGCACGGCGTTCTCCTTCCGGGCGGGCGGTTCGGGCGGTGAGCGTCCGGTAGAGCCCGTACAGCGCCAGCGACAGGGCGATGTTGACGACGGCGACCACGCAGGCGCCGGTCCAGTCCCCTTCCAGGATGGCCTTGCCGTAGACGAGGACGGGCAGGGTCGTCACGCCCTTCGCGCCGGTGAAGAGGACGATGCCGAACTCGTTGAGGCTCATGACCAGGACGAGCGAGCCGCCGGCCGCCAGGGCGGGCAGCACCTCGGGCAGGACGACCTGCCGGACGATCCGCGGGGCGCGGGCGCCGAGCGAGGCCGCGACGTCGAGCTGCGCGGTGTCGAGCTGCGAGAAGGCGGCGAGCAGCGGGCGCATCACGAACGGCGTGAAGTAGGTGACTTCCGCGAGGACCACGCCCCAGCGCGTGTGGAGGAAGTCGAACGGGCCGGTCGCGGCCCCGGTCATCCCGGTCCACACGCCGTTCGCCAGACCGGCGTTGCCGTAGACGAACAGCAGCGCGAGGGTGATGAGGAAGGAGGGGAAGGACAGGAAGACGTCGACGAACCGTCCGATCGCCCTGCCTCCCGGAAGCGGCACGAAGGCGATGACCAAGGCGAGGGCGAAGCCGAGGAGCAGGGCGCCGGCGGTCGCGCCGGCGGCGATGAGCACCGTGTCGAGGAGGGCGTTCCGGAACGCGGCCTGCCCGAAGACCTCGGCGTAGGCGGCGAACCCGTGTCCACCGCCGTCCGGGGAGACGGACTGCCACAGGACGAGGGCGAGGGGGTACAGGAAGACGAGGCCGAGGGCGGTGACGGGCGGGAGCACCAGGGTCCAGGCCGGGATCCGCCGCGTGCGGGCGGGGGCGGCCATCCGCGCGGGTGCCGGCAGGACGCTAACCATGGACGGCACCTCCGGGCACGCCCGCCGCCTCGCCGACCGCCTCGCCGACCACCTCGTCCGCCGGATCACCTGCCTCACCGCCCGCCGTCTCGTCCGCCACCCCGCCCGCCGGCAGCAGCACCGCGTCGTCGGGGGCGAAGTGCAGCGTGACCTCGGTACCGGGCGGGGGCGTCTCGCGCAGCTCGCGTACGTCGGCCGTGACGCGGTGCCCGGCGACGTCCACCTCCAGGCGGTGGGTGGCGCCGCGCCACTGCACCGCGGCGACCGTCCCGCGCACCGCGTTGGCGCCCTCCCCCAGCCCGACCAGGTGCGGGCGGAGGCACAGCGTGGCCCGGGCGCCCGCCGCGGCGTCGCCGGTCGGCACGTCCAGGTCCGTGTCGCCGAGGCGTACGCCGCGGCCGGTGACCGTCACGGGCAGGAGGTTGGCGCTGCCGACGAAGGAGGCCGTGAACGCGGTGCGCGGGCGCCGGTAGAGGTCGCGCGGGGTGCCGCAGTCCCGCAGCCGGGCGCGGTCCATGACGGCGATGCGGTCGGCGAGCGTGAGCGCCTCGCCCTGGTCGTGGGTGACGTAGAGCATGCTGACGTCCGGCAGCTCGCGGTGGAGGCGGGCGAGTTCGGCGAGCATGCCGGAGCGCAGCCGGGCGTCGAGGGCCGAGAGCGGCTCGTCGAAGAGGAGCACGCCGGGCCGGATGGCCAGGGCCCGGGCGATGGCGACGCGTTGCTGCTGGCCGCCGGAGAGCTCGCGCGGGTAGCGCCGGGCGTAGGCGGCCATGCCGGTCGTCTCTAGCGCCTCCGTGACGCGCGCGGCGGTCTCCGCGCGTGGCGTTCCGCGGGCCTTGAGGCCGAAGGCGACGTTGGCGTCGACTCGTAGGTGGGGGAAGAGGGCGTACTGCTGGACGACCATGCCGATGCCGCGCCGGTGGGGCGGCAGGTCGGTGACGTCCTCGTCTCCGATGAACACCCGTCCGGCGCGCGGCCGGACGAAGCCGGCGACCGCGCGGAGGGCGGTGGTCTTGCCGGAGCCGGACGGCCCGAGCAGGGCCATGACCTCGCCGGGTTCGACGGTGAGGTCGAACGCGTCGAGGACGACGTTCCCGCCGTAGGCGACCGTCACGCCGTCGAAGCGGATGCCCGTGCTCACCGGCCTCCCTCCAACCGCGCGAGCAGGCCGGGGAGTTCGGCCACGGAGCGGAGGACGTGGGTCGCTCCGGCGGCGCGGAGCGCGGCCTCGTCATGGGCTCCGGTCAGGACGCCGGCGACGACGGCCGCCCCGGCCCGGGTGCCGGAGCGCATGTCGGAGGCGGTGTCGCCCGCGACCGCGACCCGCCGGACGTCGGCGGCGGCGCGGGTGCGCAGCAGGGCGGTGAGGACCATGTCGGGGTACGGGCGGCCGCGGCCGCCGGCGTCGGCCGGGCAGAGGGTGAGGTCGGCGAGGTCCGTCCAGCCGAGGGCGGCCAGGATGGCGTCCTGGGTGACGCGGGCGAAGCCGGTGGTGAGGACGACGGTGCGGCCGTCGGCGCGGAGCCGTTCGATCGCCTCGCGGGCGCCCGGCAGGGGCGCGCAGTGGCCTTCGGCGACCAGGTGCCCGTAGGCGGACTCGAACGCCGCGTTGGCGCGCCGGGCCCGCTCCTCGTCGCCGGGGAAGAGGTGCCGGAAGACGGTGATCTTCGATTCGCCCATCGTGGCGCGGACGTGGGCGAGTTGCTCGTCGTGGCGGGCGGTGCCGGGCTCCGTGCCGAGGGCCCGTGCGGCGGCGTCGAAGGCCCGCTCGACCAGTCCGTCGTCGGCGACGGTGGTGCCGGCCATGTCGAGCACGACCAGGTCGGTGCGCGGGGTCATGTTCCTCACCAGCCCATCTCGTCCGCGGTGGCCTCGGCGATCGCCGGGGAGCAGGTCATGCCGCGCCCGCCGGGGCCGGTCACCCGTCGGCTGCCGGCGCCGAGCCGCGCCCGCCGGGGCCGGTCACCAGTCGGATGCCGTCGCCGAGCCGCTCGCGGTGGACGACGCGGGTGGTGTCCGCGCACTGGGCGTAGACGCCGGCCCAGCGTCGCCGGACGGGCGGCAGGGGCCGGCCGAGGAGCGCCTCGGCGACGGCGGCGAGGTGCTCGTACGGGGCCTCGTCGACGTCGAACGCGAACGGCTCGGCGTACTCGTGGGTGTCGCCGATGGTGAGCCCGCCGTCCGCGCGCTGCACCATGAGGAGTTGCATCCGGTGCTCGGCGGCGGCCGGGGGCTGGGCCTGCGCGGCGGCCATCGCGTCGAGGGCGGTGCCGGAGTAGGCGGGGTAGTAGCGGAAGCTGTCGGCGTCGGCGACGGAGGTGGTGAGCGGCTCACCGAGCGGTGCGGTCTGCATCATCTGCAACCGCACGCGGCGTACCGGCAGTCGGGGCGCGAGTTCGCGGACGAGGCCGCCCAGGTGGGCGCCGGTGCAGAGCACGACCGCGTCGCCGCCGTGCGTCTCGCCGCGGTCGTCGCGGACGGCGGGCCCGCCGGCGGTGTCCACGACGTCGCGGGCCTCGCGCCCGCCGAGGAAGGCGTAGCGGCCGGAGCGGAGCAGGGCGTCCTGCAACGCACGTTGGGCGGTGCGGGGTTCGACGGCGGCGTCCCGGTCGCAGGCCAGGGCGCCGAGGAGGGTGCCGCGCAGGGCCGGGTTGGCGGCCCGTGCCTCGTCGGGGGTGAGGAGGCGCAGGCCGCGGTCGGCGGCGTCGGGCCGGGCCGACGCCTGGCGGGCGACGGCGAGTTCGGCGTCGGTGGTGACGGCCGTGAGCGATCCGTTGGCGCGGAAGCCGAGGCCGGGGACGGCGGTGCCGATCTCCTCCCACAGCGCGCGGGCCCGCAGGGCGGTGGCCAGTTCCTCGCCCGCGGCCCGGCCGCTGACCCAGATCAGGCCGAAGTTGCGGACGGAGGCGCCCCGGGCCTCCGCCTCGCGCTCGATGTGCACGACCTCGTGGCCGCGCTGGACTGCCTGCCAGGCGTGCATGGTTCCCAGCACGCCGGCTCCGACGACTATGACTCGCATGACGTGAACGGTCGTCGGCACGGGTGACGCGCGGGCGACCGTACGGCGACGCGGCGGGAAACCGGGCGCCAAACCTGGCCTAGACCCGTTATCGTTCCGTGACTTACTCAGTGGCTCCCGCCGCGCAGGTGGGCGGTGAAGGAGAACCGGTCGCCGCGGTAGAGCGACCGGACGCGCTCCAGCGGCCGGCCCTCCGTGTCCCGCGACACCCGGTGGATGAGCAGCATGGGCAGCGCGGGCGGCGTGCCGATCAGCAGGGCCTCGCGCGGGGTGGCCAGGACGGTCTCCAGCCGCTCGTCCGCGTCCCCGAACCCGATGCCGAGACGCTCGCGCAGATAGCCGTAGAAGGAGGAGTCCGGCGCGAAGTCCGTGTCCAGTCGCGGCGCCCGCTCCACCGCCACGTACGTGCTCTCCAGCCCGACGCGTTCGTCGTCGGCGAGCAGCACGCGCTCCAAGTGCCAGACGGGGGCGAGGGGTTCGACCCCGAGGTCGGGGGCGAGGGCGGCCGGGCAGGCGAGCCGGTCCAGGCCGACGAGGGTGCGCCCGGGGCGGCGGCCCTGGCGGCGGACGCCCTCGGTGTAGCTGGCGAGGGCGAGCGGCTGTTCCAGCTTCGGCCCGGCGACGACCGTACCGCGCCCCATCCGCCGCAGCCGCCCCTCCAGCAGCAGCTCACGAAGGGCCTGCCGCACGGTCTCCCGGGACACCTCGAAGCGTGCGGCCAGCTCCCGTTCGGTGGGCAGCGGGCCGCCCTCCCCCAGGTCGTCGAGCAGTCCGGCGATCCGCGTCTTGACCGCGTAGTACTTGGGGATCCGGCCGTGTTCGGGAATGCCGGCCCGCACCGGGGCGCCGGGCGGGCGGCCGGGCTCGTCGTGCGTATGCGTGTTCACGCCGCGATCTTCGCACCCGGGGATCCGGGAACGTGCCGTGGTGCCGCGCGTTCGGCGCCCGCGCGAGGGGAATACAGGTACGCGACACCACCGAAGGGAAAGAGGACGACCCATGAGACTTTCGAGACGCTCCATACCCGCGCGCGGACGGCAGTCGGCCGTCACCGCGGCGGCGCTGGTGGCGACGGCGGCGTTCTGTCTCCCCTCGGACGCCGCCACCGGCCCGGCGCCCCGGATCGAGGAGGTCGCGCGCGGAACGCAGACCGGACCGGTGAAGGTGGCGGTCGACGGCCCCTTGCAGGTCGACTTCCGCACGATCACCATCCCGCCGGGCGGCGGCACCGGCCGGCACTGCCATCACGGCCAGCTGGTCGGCGTCGTGAAGGCCGGCACGCTCACCCACTACGCGCCCGTGTACCCCGGCGGGGTGCACGTGTACCGGACCGGCGACTCCATCACCGAGGGCAAGGGCTACGTCCACGAGGGCCGCAACGAGGGGACCACTCCCCTCGTGCTCTGGGCCACGTACATGACCCCGAAGGGGAAGCCGTTGGCGGACACGGACCTTTCCCACTGCGACGCCGGATGATCTCGGCCGCTACCCCGTACACACCGGCAGGGCCTCCAGCCCCCGCATGAGCCGCGTCCGCCGCCACCGGAGCCCGTCGGCCGGCACGGCGAGGCGCAGCCCGGGGAACCGGGTCAGCAGCGCGTGCAGGGCGATCTCCGCCTCGGCCAGCGCGAGCGGCGCGCCCAGGCAGCGGTGGATGCCGTGGCCGAACGCCAGGTGTCCCTTGGCGCCGCGCTCGGGGTCGGGGCGCTCGGGCGCCGGGTACCGGGCGGGGTCGCGGTTGGCGGCGCCGGGCGAGATGAGCACGGGGACGCCGGCCGGGATGTCGGTCCCGCCGAGGGTGACGGGCCGGGTGCTGAAGCGGAAGGTGGCGAGGCCGACCGGCGAGTCATAGCGCAGCAGTTCCTCCAGCACGCCGTTCAGGAGGCCGGGTTCGGTCCGTACCCGGTCGAGGAGCGCGGGGTGCCGGAGGAGGGCCAGGACGGCGTTGCCGATGAAGTTCGTGGTGGTCTCGTGGCCGGCGATGAGCAGGAGGACGGCGAGGGAGACGAGTTCGTCCTCGTCGAGCCGGTCGCCGTCGTCCCGGGCGGTGACGAGGCCGGACAGCAGGCCGTCGTCCGGGGTCCGGCGTTTGGCCTCGACGAGGTCGGCCATGTAGCCGGCCACGGCGTGGGAGGCCGCGTCGATCCGCTGCGGCTGCCCGGCGGCGAAGAGCTCGTCCGACCAGCCGCGCACCCGCTCCCGGTCCCCTTCGGGCACACCGAGCAGCTGGCAGATCACCGTGACCGGCAGCGGGACGGCGAGCCCCGCGACCAGGTCGGCCTCACCGCTCTCCGGGAACTCGTCGAGGAGGCGCTCGGCGGTCTGCCGGATGTACGGGCGCAGCCGGCCGACGGCGCCGGTCGTGAACGCCTTGGTCGCGAGGCGGCGCAGCCGGGTGTGGTCCGGCGGGTCGGTGGCGAGCATGGTGCGGGCGACCGCGGGGTGCAGGTCGCGCCCCGAGGAACGCCCGGCGAAGAAGCGGGCCGTGTCCTTCGACAGCCCCGGCTCCGTGAAGGCCGCCTTCGCCTCGGCGTACCCGGTCACGAGGTAGCCGGCCCGGCCCCCGGATCCGGTGGCCATCCGCCGCACCGGGCCCGCCGCCCGGAGTTCGTCGTAGAAGGGATAGGGGTCGCGGAGGAACTCCGGGCTCGACAGCGGGTCGTTCATGATGTCGGAACTGCTTCCTTCTTCTCGTCCTGGCCGGTCTCTCGGTCCCAGTCTCTCGCTCGCGGCTGCCGGCTGCCGGCCGCTCGGTGACGGCCGCTCGGTGACGGCCGCTCGGTGACGGCCGCTCGGTCGATTCTCGGCCGCGAGAGCAGTCAGATGACTCAAGCCGCCCGTGTGTCTCCCACGGCACAGTGGTGTTGCTCCGCGGACCGACCGCTCGGAGCAACCCCCTTGTGACAGAACCAGGCCTCCTCGGTCGTGAACAACACCCGGAGCAGCATCTGCTTCTACGAGCACAACAGCTACGGCGGCCTGGAGTTCGAGATCGGTCCCGGGAAGAAGTGGGCCTCCGTCCCGCCATGGATCAACGACAAGATCAGCTCCTTCAAGTCCCGCTGATCCGGAAGGAGTCCGGCAGGCGATGCGATCCGATGCGGTCAGCGGTCGGCGAAGGCCCCTTCGATCTCGCGGCGGGACGACACCCCCAGCTTGGTGAAGACCTTGCGCAGGTGCCACTCGACCGTGCGCGGGCTGAGGAACAGCTGCGCGCCGATCTCCGCGTTCGGGTGCCCGGCGGCCGCGAGCCGGGCTATCCGGGCCTCCTGCGGGGTCAGGACGGGCGGGCCGGCGGTCCGTCTGCGGACGGTCTCGCCGGTGGCGAGCAGCTCCTGCCGGGCCCGCTCGGCGTACGCCTCCATGCCGATGGCGGAGGCCGCGTCGTGTGCCGCGCGCAGCTCGGTGCGGGCCTCGGTCCGCCGGTTCCGGCGGCGCAGCCACTCGCCGAACAGCAGCCGGGCCCGGGCCTGGAGCACGTCGAGCCCACCGCGGCCGAAGTGGTCGGCGGCCTCGCGGTAGCGGTCCTCGGCCCGCCCCGGCTCTCCGGCCAGGGCGTCGGCGACCGCCAGCGCGCCGAGGGCCCAGGGCGTGCCGGCCTCCCCCCACTCGGCCAGCCGCCCGCGCGCCCGGGCCGCCACGTCCGGCCGGCCGGCCCGGGTCGCGGCCTCGACCAGCTCGGCGCACGTCCAGTGGTGGACGACGAGGTCCTGGTACTCCCCACCGCGGAGCGCCGCTTCCATGGCGAGCGGGTACTCGCCCAGGCCGTTGTGGAGCACGGCCCGCGCGCACGCCGC
Source organism: Streptomyces huiliensis (assembly GCF_020037025.1). GTDB lineage: Bacteria > Actinomycetota > Actinomycetes > Streptomycetales > Streptomycetaceae > Streptomyces > Streptomyces huiliensis. The sequence continues at coordinate 23,058 of NZ_JAIQLH010000207.1, forward strand.
CATGGCGGTGAGGCGGCCCAGGCCGCGCTGCTCGCCGTCCCTCTCCATGGCCTCGGCCAGTTCCAGGGCCGGCCGCTTCCGCCCCTGATACGCGTAGAGCAGGGCCTTGGAGACCATACTCGTCGCCGCGCCGACCGGTTCCTCGACGGCCGCGGCCTCGGCCAGCAGGTCCCGGGCCTCGGCGAAGCGCCCCACGAAGACCAGCGACGCCGCCCGGT
>NZ_JAIQLH010000208.1 GCF_020037025.1 Streptomyces huiliensis
CTCGGCGAAGCGCCCCACGAAGACCAGCGACGCCGCCCGGTAGGGCAGGGCCGTCGAGAGGACCGACAGCGTGCCCGTCGTCCGGGCGTAGCGGACCGCCCGGCCGGTGATGTCCAGCCAGGACCGCAGGTCGCCCAGTTCCACGGCGGCGTTCGCGGCCGGCCACAGGACGGCCAGGTCCGCGCCGTCGGTGAGGGAGCGCAACGCCCGTTCCAGCAGCGGGAAGGCGGCGGCCGGCCCGTCCGTCGTCCAGGTGACCAGGGCCCGGAGGAAGACGCCCGCCGTCTCGTCGCCGGGCGGCAGGCCGCGGGCCGCCTCGGCGGCGCGCCGCAGTCCGCTCGCGTCGTACCGGCCGGCCCAGATGGCCGCGCCGAACGCCGCGAGGTACGTCTCCCGCGCGGCGGCCGGATCGAGCTCCCTGAGGCGGGCCGCCGCGTCGAGCAACGGCTGCACCGAGCCGAACCCCGGGTTGGCCATGGACGACGCCTTCGCCCGCAGCCGGCCGGCGTCAGCCGCCCGCAGCGGGTCAGGCGGCCCCAGTTCGGCGGCGGCGAGCAGGTCGGGCACCCGGTGCGGCACGCCCGCCGCGAGGTGGGCCGCCGCGGCGGCAAGCGC
>NZ_JAIQLH010000209.1 GCF_020037025.1 Streptomyces huiliensis
GCCCGCGCGGCCGGCCGGCCCGTACGAGTCCGCCCGGCGGGCGCGCCGACGGGCTGCGGCGCCCGCTCCCAGCGGGCCCGGCCCGGGCCCGTGGTGGACGGCGGGAGGACGACGTAGCCGCCGTCGCCGTGGAAGCGGAGCGAACCGGGCACCCACTCCTGGCTGTGCAGCAGTTCGCCGAGGACCTCCAGCGAGTAGGGCGCCACCAGGAGCGTCCAGCGCGTCGGTGTGGCCACCACCGGGCCGAGGCGCACGCCCGCGCGGTCGAAGGCCGCCAGCGCGCGCGCCCCGGCGATCGCGGGGAGGCTGACAGCGCTCGCCGCGCGCCCCCCGGTGGCGAGGACGACCGGTGCCTCCGGACGGTTGGTCCACCACCAGCGGACCATCCGCGCGTCCGTGGTGGCCGCGAGCAGCCCGGGGTCGAACGGGTGGGCGCCCGGTACCGCGCAGTCCGGGTGGGAGCAGCCGCATTCGCGCACGCGGCCGATGCCGGGCCGGAGGCCCACACCGGGGAGTACGGGCCACTGCCACTCCGTGGCGTAGGTCAGGGCCGCGGTGACCACCGCGGACCGACCGGACCGCCGGAGCGAGAGCTTGCGTCGCCTTCCGAGGATCTCGCGCATGAGCGCTCGTTCCTTTCCGTGAACGCCGAAGGTGGGCCCCGGTCGGAGACCAGGGCCGTCAGGGCACTGCATTCGTTGCGTGTGCAGCACTGCGTGTCGCATTACATGGCACTACGGGCACCGCTTCGCGCGGCACTCAACGCGCCGCCGGCTCTATCGTCGGCGCACCACATGGATCACAGGTCACTGCGCGTACAACGCAGCGCATCACGCCTGGGGCCGAGCGTGAAACATGGCGGAGGGTGGCGCGCGTATGGCGCTTGGTGCTGGGGCCGGTGCGCCCCTCGCCCACGGCATGGGTTCCCCCATGCCACTCGGGGACGGGCGTGGCCGTTGCCGGGTAAGACGCCCGGGCGTTCCGCCGGGTTCCGGGGCGCCCCCAACTCCCCCTGCCCTTCCTCAAGTACGTACCCACCGCGGTGGCGGTGACGCGCTGTCGAGCACGGCCAGTCGACCGCAATTCGGCGAGCACAGCACTATTTTCCGGCCAACTTCAAAACCCCTCAGACACCATCATTCCCACTGGTCCAATGCTGGACATCGCCTCACCGGGGCGTGTACATGTGGAGTCACCGATAGCGCGCACCACGACAGGGGGTTTGCGGTGCTATTCCATGGAACACGCAGGCCGACGGGCTGGTCGAAGCCGGACGCCGGAGCCCTGCGGACGCCCTCCGGGGCAGGCCCCGAGGCCGAGTCCGCACGGGTCCGGCGGAGCAGACGGCCATGAGCGCCCCCCACCTCCCGAAAGTGGCCGGAATCGATCCGCCCCTCCCCGCCCCGGCCGTTGCTTCTGCTTCCGCCGCGTGCCCCGCGAACGCGGGAACCTCCTCCCTCGCCGCCACCACGGACCCGTCCGACCCCACGGATCCATCGGCCGCCACGGGCCCGTCCGGCCCCACAGGTCTCCCCGATACCGGTGATCCCGACGGCCCCGGAGCCTCTGGCGTCTCCGGTGACTCCGATGACCCTGGTGGCTCCGGCGGCTCCGCTGGCTCCGGTGCCCCTCGCGGCCCCCGGAACCCCGACACCCTCGTCCACGACCGGCTCGCCGGCTGCGTATCGGACCTCACCACGCTCCACGAGCTCACCGAACGCCTCACCCGCACCACAGACCTGGACGACGCGCTGCAGGAACTCCTGCGCGCCGGCGCCACCCTGCTGGGCGCCGGCCGCGGCCTGGTCAGCCTCCACCCGGTCGACGACTCCGGCCGTACGGCCACCGCCGCCCTCGGGCTCGGCCGCGCCGACCTCGGCCACCTGGAGACCATCCCGCGCACCTCTGAGGCCCCACAGGCCCCCGACGTCCCGCACGAAGTCCCACCCCCTCCGTCGTCGCCTCCGTCGCCCCCCGCGCCTGCCCCCTCCGGCACGTCCCATCCGTACATCCACCTCCTGGAGGGACTGCCGCCCGTCGGCTCCCGTTCCGGCACCGCCCGCCCCGACATCCCCGGCGAGGCGGACCTCGACCCCCGGCACCGCGAGGTCGCGGCCCGGCTCGGCTACGCCGCGAGCTACGCCGTGGCCCTGGACGCCGCCGCTCCGCCCGACGCCGGCTCCCCCCAGGCGGCGGACGAGGCCGCGGACAAGGCGGCGAGCGAGGCGGCGGACGATCCCGCGGACCACCGGATCGGCGCCGCCGTCTGGCTCTACGACGAACCGGCCGAACCCACCGAGCGCCAGCGCCGGCTGGCCGCCCGCTACTGCGCCCACGCGGCCGGCCACCTGGCCAGGCTGCTGGAGCTCGGCCGGGCCCGGGACGCCCTGGCCGCCCTCCACGACGAGCTGCTCCCCGGCCGGCTGCCGCGCGTCGCCGGGATCCGGCTCGCGGTGCGGCACCGCACCGGTCCGCGCGGCGGCGGCGACTGGTACGACGCGCTCCCCCTCCCCGAGGGCGCCCTCGGCCTCGCCATCGGCGGCATCACCGGATCGGGTCCGTCCGCCGTGGCGGCGACCGCCCGGCTGCGGGCGTCCCTCCGGGCGTACGCCGTCATGGAAGGCGAGGATCCGGTCGCCGTCCTCTCCGACCTGGAGCTGCTGCTGCGGCTGACCGAGCCCGCCCGCTCCGCCACCGCCCTCTTCGCCTACTGCGACCCGGCCGGCCGCAAGGTCGTCGTCGCGGCGGCCGGCCACTGCTCGCCACTGATCATCGGCGACCACCGCACCGAGTACGTGGAGACCTCGCTCTCGGCGCCGCTGGGCATGCTGGCCTGCTGGGAGGCGCCCAGCGTCGAGATCGAACCGGCGCCGGGGGAAACGCTCCTGCTCTACAGCGACGGGCTGCTGCACCGCACCGGCGACGCCATGGACCGGGCCTTCGCCCGGCTGCACGCGGCGGCGGCGAGCGTCCCCCGCGCGGCGCGGCGGGATCCGGAGGCGGTGGCCGACCACGTCCTCCGCGCGATCCTGCCGGACGACGCCGACGGCGCCGCGAGCGCCACGGGCGCCGGATCCGGTGCCGCGGCCGCCGACGGAACGGACGCGTCCGACGGGGCTTCCGGCCGGGTTCCCGGCGGCTATGACGCACACCGCTCCGGCGAGGACGTCGTCCTTCTGGTGGCACATTTCGACTGATCCATCCGCTTTTGCGGGCGTTCAGATCCGGTCTTATGCCCCTTCTCCGGCGATTTCCGGCCACCTACGATGGGAGCGGCCCCGTTCGAGGAGGAAAGCATGACCGAGCAGCCCGCGCCCGAGAACCCCGAAGGCGACGAGCCGATCAAGCAGCGGAAGAACGGCCTCTACCCGGCCGTGTCCGACGAGCTCGCCGAGAACATGAAGAGCGGCTGGGCCGACACCGAGCTGCACGACCTGCGGCCGATACCCCAGGCCCAGGAGACGGCGCGGCGCCGCGCCGAGCTGTCGGCGCGCTTCCCGGGCGAGCGCCTGGTGATCCCCGCGGGCAACCTGAAGACGCGCTCGAACGACACCGAGTACGCCTTCCGCGCCTCGACCGAGTACGCGTACCTCACCGGCGACCAGACGCAGGACGGCGTCCTGGTCCTGGAGCCGACGGCGGACGGCCACGACGCCACGCTCTACCTGCTGCCGCGCTCCAACCGCGAGAACGGCGAGTTCTGGCTCGACGGCATGGGCGAGCTCTGGGTGGGCCGCCGGTACAGCCTCACCGAGGGCGAGCGGCTCTACGGCCTGCCCTGCGCCGACGTGCGCGAGCTGGCCGGCGCCCTCGCCAAGGCCACCGGCCCGGTCCGCGCCGTCCGCGGTCACGACGCCGGCATCGAGGCCGCGCTGACCGACAAGGTCACCGCCGAGCGCGACGAGGAACTGCGGATCTTCATCAGCGAGCAGCGGCTCGTGAAGGACGCCTTCGAGGTCGGCGAGCTCCAGAAGGCCGTGGACTCGACGATCCGGGGCTTCGAGGACGTCGTGAAGGTCCTCGACAAGGCGGAGGCCACGTCGGAGCGGTACATCGAGGGAACGTTCTTCCTCCGCGCCCGGGTCGAGGGCAACGACATCGGCTACGGCTCGATCTGCGCCGCCGGACCGCACGCCACCACCCTGCACTGGGTGCGCAACGACGGCCCGGTCCGCTCCGGCGAGCTGCTGCTCCTGGACGCGGGCGTGGAGACCCACACCCTCTACACCGCCGACGTCACCCGGACGCTGCCGATCAACGGCACGTACACCGAGCTCCAGCGCAAGATCTACGACGCCGTGTACGAGGCGCAGGAGGCCGGCATCGCCGCGGTGAAGCCCGGCGCCAAGTTCCGCGACTTCCACGACGCGTCCCAGCGGGTCCTGGCCGAGAAGCTGGTGGAGTGGGGCCTGGTCGAGGGCCCGGTCGAGCGCGTCGTCGAGCTCGGCCTCCAGCGCCGCTGGACGCTGCACGGCACCGGCCACATGCTCGGCATGGACGTCCACGACTGCGCGGTCGCCCGCACCGAGGCGTACGTGGACGGCGTCCTGGAGCCCGGCATGGTGCTCACGGTCGAGCCCGGCCTCTACTTCCAGGCCGACGACCTGACCGTGCCCGAGGAGTACCGGGGCATCGGCGTCCGGATCGAGGACGACATCCTCGTCACCGAGGACGGCAACCGGAACCTGTCCGCCGCCCTGCCCCGCACGTCGTCCGACGTCGAGGCGTGGATGGCGCGGCTGAAGGGCTGAGGCTGCCCGAAGCCGAGCGGCGGCGGCGCGGACCCCCTCGGTCCGCGCCGCCGCCGTGTTTCACAGCGCCAGGAGCGCGCCGCTCGCCTCGGTCCCGACGTCCCGGAGCGGGCGGAGCGCGAGGCGCATCAGGACGAGGGCGTTGTCGTCCCCGGCGATGCGGTTGGCGCTCAGTTCGCCGCAGGAGCGGCACTCGTGGATGATCAGCCACTCGCCGTCCGGGCGGACGGACAGGCTCAGCGCCTCCATCCGGCCCCGGCAGGCCGCGGCCCGGTCCCCCGGTACGCGGCCGTCGACGTGCAGGCTGACCAGGCAGTGCGGGCAGTGGTTGCGGTGTGCCGTGCCCGGTGCGGCGAGGGGTACGGCGAGCTGGCAGCCCGCGCACCGGAAGTCGGCCGTCCGGTGGCCGCCCCGGGCGTGCAGGACGTCCTTGTGGCGCTGGGGGCGGCGGCGCGAACGCCCGTCGTTCCGCCGGTTCTTGTGTCGCGGCATGATCGTTCTCCTCTCCCCGGCGCCCTCAGACGTCCCCGAACGCTTCGAGCGGGAACGGGGGTTGGGCGAGGGGGCGGACCGCCATCCGCATCAGGATCAGCCGGTTGTCGTCCGCGCGGACGGGGGTGGAGGTGAGCTCGTCGCAGCGCACGCAGCGGTGGACGACCATCCAGTCGCCGGTGCGCAGCACGGCGATGGAGATGGGGGTCATCCGGCCGAGGCACTCCGAGGGGCCGCCCTCGACGTGGTCGACGACGTGGCGGGAGTGCAGGCAGGACGGGCAGTGGTCGCGGCGGCGGCCGTCGGCCGCGAGGGCGGCGAGGGTCAGGCCGCAGTGGACGCAGGTGAAGGTGTCGGTCTTGCCGAAGCCGCTCGTGGTGGTGCGGGCGTGGGTGGATCCGCTCTGGCGAGCGTGGTCGTGGTGGTGGGTGGACACCCGGGGTCTCCTCGCTGGGAAGTTCTCGCTGTCAGCAGGAGGGGCCGAGCGGTCCTCGGGGGGTTCCGCGGGTTACGCGGTGCGTCGAGGGGCGCTCGGCGCGGTCCGGGTCGTCTTCATGCACACCTCTTCTTTCGGGGTTCGGGGGCGGGTCCCGGTGGGGACGGGCGGAACGTAGCAGCGGGTGCTCCGGCGTCGCCAGCGGTTTTTCGCGGGCTTCGCCCGCGGTGGGGGGCGCCCCGGTCCCTCCCATTCGCCGTTTCCTGGGGCTCCGCCCAGACCCCGAAAGCGGCTGCGCCGCTTCTCCTCAAACGCCGGACGGGCTGAATTTTCGGCTGGGGTGTCGAGAAATCGCGTCCCGCTCCGTCCCCGGTGCGAACGCGGCCAGAATGGGCCGCACCAGCACCTAGGGAGACCCCACGATGGCCAAGTACCTGCTGCTGAAGCACTACCGCGGCGCCCCCGACCCGGTGAACGACGTCCCCATGGACCAGTGGACGCCCGAGGAGATCTCGGCGCACATGAGGTACATGCACGACTTCGCGGCGCGGCTGGAGAAGACCGGCGAGTTCGTCGACGGTCAGGCACTCGCGCCCGAGGGCGAGTGGGTCCGCTACGACGGGGAGGGGCGGCCGCCGGTGACCGACGGGCCGTTCGCCGAGACCAAGGACCTGATCGCCGGCTGGATGATCATCGACGTGGACAGCCACGAGCGGGCCGTCGAGCTGGCCGGGGAGTTGTCGGCCGCGCCGGGGGCGGGCGGGAAGCCGATTCACGAGTGGCTGGAGGTGCGCCCGTTCCTGACCGCGTCGCCCGGCGTCACCGAGTGCCATTGAGGGACGAGTGACGGACGAGTGATGGACGCGTGATGGACGAGGTCCTGCTCAGGCGCCTCACACCGGACGTCCTCGCCGTCCTCGTCCGCCGCGGAGCCGACTTCGCGGCGGCCGAGGACGCCGTACAGGACGCGCTGATCGAGGCGCTCCGGGTGTGGCCGGCCGATGCGCCGCGGGACGCCAAGGGCTGGCTGATCACCGTCGCGTGGCGCAAGTTCCTCGACGCGACGCGGGCGGACGCCGCCCGCCGCCGGCGCGAGGACCGCGTCGAGGAGGAGCCGCCGCCCGGTCCCGCGCCCTCGGCGGACGACACGCTGCGGCTGTACTTCCTGTGCGCCCACCCGTCGCTGACCCCCGCGTCGGCGGTCGCACTCACGCTGCGCGCCGTCGGCGGGCTCACCACCCGGCAGATCGCGCGGGCGTACCTGGTGCCCGAGGCGACGATGGCCCAGCGGATCAGCCGGGCCAAGCGGACCGTCTCCGGCGTGCGCTTCGACCGGCCCGGGGACGTCGCCACCGTGCTGCGCGTCCTCTACCTGGTCTTCAACGAGGGCTACTCCGGCGACGTCGACCTCGCCGCCGAGGCGATCCGGCTCACCCGGCAGCTCGCCACCGCCGTCGACCATCCCGAGGTGGCCGGGCTGCTCGCCCTCATGCTGCTCCACCACGCCCGGCGCGCCGCCCGGACCGCGCCCGACGGGAGTCTGGTGCCGCTCGCGGAGCAGGACCGCGGCCGGTGGGACACCCGGCTGATCACGGAGGGCGTCGGGGTCCTCCAGGCGGCCCTGGCCCGCGACCGGCTGGGCGAGTTCCAGGCCCAGGCCGCCATCGCCGCCCTCCACGCGGACGCGCCCACCGCCGAGGAGACCGACTGGCCGCAGATCGTCGAGTGGTACGACGAGCTCGCGCGGCTGACCGACAGCCCGGTCGTCCGGCTCAACCGCGCGGTCGCCGTCGGGGAGGCCGACGGGCCGCGCGCCGGACTGGCGGCGCTCGCCGGGCTCGACCCCTCCCTGCCGCGGCACACCGCGGCGGCGGCGTACCTGCACGAGCGCGCCGGCGACGCGGCGACGGCGGCCCGGCTGTACGCCGAGGCGGCCCACAAGGCGTCCAACCTCGCCGAGCGCGATCATCTGACGCGGCAGGCCGCCCGGCTCAACACGCGCGGGGCCCGGTCCCGCTGACGACCGGACCGGCTCCCTCCTCCTGACACGCGGCGCGGCCCGCCCGCAGGCCGGCATCCGGCCGGAACGTCCGGGTCGGCTTGCGCCGCGCGGCCGGTTCGGCGAAGAGCAGGGCTCCGCCACACTCCTCCCGCCGCTCAGGACGCCTTCAGCAGCGCGTCCTCCCGCCACTTCAAGATCTTGTCGAAGGTGACGACCGCCCCCTGCCGCCCCGGGCGATTGCGGACGCGGACGTTGTCGGTGAGGGACTCGATGAGGAACAGGCCCCGGCCGTGCTCGTCGTGGGCCGGGGCGGGAGTCCGCGGTTCGCCGCGGCGGGGGAGCCGGTGGCGGTCTTCGAGGGCCGCGGGGCTCGCGGGACTCCTGGTGCGGCTGAAGCCGGGGCCGGAGTCGGTGACCTCGATGCGGCAGGTGTCCCCGTCGATGCGGGCCGTCACCCGGTAGCCGGTGGAGGCGTCACCGCCGTGCTCGACGGCGTTGGCACACGCCTCGCTGAGGGCCACCGCCAGGTCGTAGGCCGTCTCGGGGTCGACCCCGGCCGTCTCCATCGCACCGACCAGCAGCCGCCGGGCGAGCGGAACGCTCGCGGCCTCGCGCCGCAAATGGAGTGACCACCAGATGCTCATCCTCAGCCTCCTGGCCGCGGCTCGACATACCGATACCTATAGCCGGGCGCGACAGGTGGTAAGCCTGCCGGGCGTGTGAGTCCGCTCATTCGGCGGATGCGACGGGACGGCGCATTGGGGTATGCGGTGGACCCTGCCGTGGGGAGGGCGTGAGTCCGGTGGGATGATGGCGCGGCCATGCCTCACCCCGTCGCGCGCGCCGGCGCCGATCTGCGACTGCTCCGGGCCGCGGTGTTCACCGCGGTCTGTGTTCTGCTGTCCGCGGCCGGGCACGCGCTGGCGTCCTGCGCGCCCGTGCCGGTGTGGACGCTGGCGGCGGGGTTCGCGGTGGTGTTCGTCCTCGTCGCGCCGCTGGCCGGGCGGGAGCGCTCGCTGCCGGGGATCGCGGCCTGTCTGGCCGTGGGCCAGGTGGTGCTGCACGCGCTGTTCGCCGTGGGCCAGCGCGGCCCGGAGGCGTCCCCGCGGACGGGCCACGACGGGCCCCTGGTCTCCTTCGCCGGCCGGCTGCTGTGCAACCAGCGGCCCCCGGCCTCGCCGGCCGAGGCGCGCCGGATCCTCACCGACGCCGGGCTCGACGCGCCGGTCGCGGGGCCCCCGGCCGCGCACGGCGACGGCGTGTGGGACACGCTCGCGCACGTCCTGATGCCGTCCCCCACCATGCTGCTCGGCCACCTGCTCGCGGCCCTCGCCGTGGGCTGGCTGCTGTGGCGCGGCGAGGCGGCGCTGTGGCGGCTGGTCCGGCTGTCGGAGCGGCCCGCGCGCGCCGTCGTGGAGGCGGCCCTGGTCCGCGCGCTGCGCGCGGCGACGGCGCTGGTCCGCGTCTTCCTGGCCGCCGTCCTGCGGCGGCCGGTGGTGCTCGCGCGGGGGACGGGCGGGGACGACGAGCGGCCGGCGTACGAGCCGGAGCTCCGGCACGCCGTGGTCAGGCGGGGCCCGCCGCGGTTCGCCCTCGCGGCCTAGCACGCGTCGCACTCCGCGTTACGGCGGGAGGGCGGACGCGTGGCGGCCGTACGCGCGCCACCTCATCCGCCCCCTCCTGCACAGGGAGTGTTTCCGCATGAACACCAAGACCACGATGACCGCTGCCCGCACCCGCGTCGGCACCCGTCTCACCCGCCTCGCCGCCGTCGGCACCGCCGCCGCGGCCGGCGTGCTGCTCCTCGCCGGGCCCGCCTCGGCGCACGTCAGCGTCCAGCCCGGGACCGCCGAGAAGGGCGGCTACAGCACGATCGCGATCAAGGTCCCGAACGAGAAGGACAACGCCTCGACGGTCAAGGTCGAGCTGGCGCTCGATCCCAAGCACCCACTCGTCTCCGTGATGCCACAGGCGGTGCCGGGCTGGGACGTGAAGGTCGAGAAGACCAAGCTGGACAAGCCGGTGCAGATGCACGGCAAGTCGATCGACGAGGCCGTCAGCAAGGTCGTCTGGACCGGCGGCAAGATCGAGCCCGGGAACTTCCAGCAGTTCCCGCTCTCGGTCGGCAAGCTCCCCACCGACGCCGACGAGCTGGTCTTCAAGGCCCTCCAGACGTACTCCGACGACGACGTGGTGCGCTGGATCGACCCGTCGAAGCCGGGCGGCGAGGAGCCCGAGCACCCCGCGCCCGTCCTGAAGCTCGTCGCCAAGCCGGCGGCCGGGAACCCCGGCCAGGCCGCGGACGACAAGAACGGCAAGGACGCCACCGCCCCGGCCGCCGCGTCGGACGACGACGGCGGCTCCACCGACACGACCGCCCGCGTCCTCGGTGTCGTCGGCATCGTCGTCGGCGTGGCGGGCGCCGCCTTCGGCGTGTTCGCCGGACGCCGCCGCACGGCGGCCTGACGCACGGAACGGCCAGGGCCGGCGCCGCACCGGGCGGCCGCCGGCCCCCATCCCCGAACCCACACCTGGAGAAGCACTCCATGCGCATGCGTACCAAGACCGCGAGCACGGTGCTGGCCCTCGCCGCCGGGCTCACCCTGTCGGCCTGCGGCGGTTCCGACAAGGCGGACGACAAGGCGGTGGCCGACGTCTCCGGCACCGAGCCGAAGAAGTCGCCGATCACGCTGGACATCGCGAAGGCCAAGCCGGACCTGGTCCTGAAGGACACCTCGGAGAAGAAGTACGAGCTGGTCAAGGAGACCGCGGGCCGGCCCGTGCTGCTCTACTTCGGCTACACCTACTGCCCGGACGTCTGCTCGACGGTCGTCTCCGACATGGCCACCGCCGCCAAGAAGCTGCCGCAGGCCGAGCGCGAGAAGCTGCGGATCGTCTTCGTCACCACCGACCCCGAGCGGGACACCCCGGCCCGCATGCGGAAGTGGCTGGACGCCCAGGGCGGCCAGGACATCATCGGCCTGACCGGCTCGTTCGACACCGTCCAGGCGGCGGCCAAGCCGCTCGGCATCCTGGTCGACCCGCCGAAGAAGGAGAAGGACGGCTCGGTCACGGTCAGCCACGGCGCGCAGGTCGTCGGCTTCTCCCCCAAGGACGACAAGGGCCACTGGCTCTACACGGCCGAGACCACCGCCGACCAGTACGCCAAGGGCCTCCCGAGCATCGTCAAGGGGGAGAACCCCTGATGCGCAGGTCCACCGTCGCCGCGGCGGCGGCCCTCCCGCTGCTGCTGGCCGGCGCGCTGGTGGTCGTCACCGGCTGCGACTCCGGCTCGTCGGGAGGCTCGTCGGACAAGCCCGACCTGTCCGTCGGCGGCGCCTACATGCCCCGGCCGGCCATGGACGACATGGCCGCGGCGTACTTCACCGTCAAGAACGACGGCGGCAAGGCCGACCGGCTCACCAAGGTCACCACGCCGCTCTCCCGCGACGTCACCCTGCACACCACCGAGGGCTCGCGGATGAAGCACGCCGAGGAACTGGACGTCCCGGCGAAGGGCAGCCTGTCCCTCGCGCACGGCGGCAGCCACCTGATGCTGGGCAAGCTCGACCACCTGCCCAAGGTGGGCGAGAAGATCGAGTTCACGCTGCACTTCGCCTCGTCCGCGCCGGTGAGGATCCGGGTGCCGGTCGAGGACGCGTCGTACCGGCCCAAGGACTGACGCGTCATGAGCACAACCGTTCGTCGGTTCGCCGGCCTGCTGGGCGCGCTCGCCGCCGCCCTGCTCTGCGTGCTGACCGCCGGCGCGGGCACCGCGTCGGCGCACGCCGCGCTCACCGCCACCGACCCCCGCCAGGGCTCGGTGGTGCCGGAGGCGCCGCGCCAGGTCCGGCTGACCTTCTCCGAGGGCGTGCTGCTCGGCGCCGACTCGGTGCGGGTGCTGGACCCCAAGGGCGCGCGCGTCGACGACGGGCGGCCCGCGCACGTCGACGGCCGGTCGGAGACGGCGGCCGTCGCCCTGCGGGCCGGGATCGCGAACGGCACGTACACGGTGGCCTGGCAGGCGGTCTCCGCCGACAGCCACCCGGTGGCCGGGGCCTTCACCTTCTCCGTCGGCGCGCCCTCGGCGACCACGGTGAAGGCGGCGGTCAAGGGGACCGACCCGGCGGTCGGGACGCTCTACGACACCGCCAGGTACGCGGCGTACGCGGGCTTCGCGCTGCTCATCGGCGGCTGTGTGTTCGCGGCCGTGTGCCACACCGGGCGCGGGGTGCGGCGGGTCGCGGTCGGCGGCTGGGTGGCGCTGTTCCTGGCGACGGCGGCCCTGTTGCTGCTGCGCGGCGCGTACACGAGCGGCCGGGGGCCCGGTGCCGTCCTCGACCTGTCGCTGCTCGGCGACGCGCTGTCGAGCCGGCCGGGCGCGGCCCTGCTGACCCGGCTGCTGCTGCTCAGCGCGGCGGCGGTGGTGCTGGCCGTGGTGTTCGGCGAGCACGCCAGGCCGGGCGGCGGGCGGCGGGCGTACGCCTGGGGGCTGGGCGTCGGCGGCGGGCTGGTGGCCGCGGGGCTGGCGGCCACCTGGGCGGCGGCCGAGCACGCCTCGGCCGGCCTCCAGCCCTGGGTGGCCATGCCCGTCGACGTCCTCCACCTGCTCGGCGTCGGCGTGTGGCTGGGCGGTCTCGCCGCGCTGCTCGCCGCGTTGGGGGCGGACGGGCCGCTGCCCGGCGGCGCGGCCCGCCGGTTCTCCCGACTGGCCTTCACCGCCGTCTGCGTGCTGGTCGCCACCGGGATCTACCAGTCCTGGCGGCAGGTCGGCGGCTGGGCCGCGCTGACCGGTACGGAGTACGGGCGGTGGCTGCTCGTGAAGATCGGGCTGGTGGGCGTGCTGGTCGTCCTGGCGTCGTTCTCGCGGCGCTGGACGGCCCGGCTCACCGACCGGGCGCCGGGGCGCGGGCCGCGGCGCAAGGCCGTACCCGACGCGTCGGCGGGTTCCGACGCGTCGCCCGAGCGGGCGGCCCAGCTCGCCCGGCAGCGCGCGGCGATGGCCAAGGCCGCCGGGCGGCGGGAGCGCGACGCGGACGAGGGCCGGGCCGGCCTGCGCCGCGCCGTCCTCGCCGAGGCCGCGGTGGCCGTGGTGCTGCTCGCCGTCACCACCGTCCTCACCACCACCCAGCCCGGCCGGGCCGAGACCGAGCAGAAGCGGGCGGGCCGCGCGGCCGAAGGCCCGTCGGCGCCGGCCGGCGGACCGGTCGAGGCGAAGATCGCGTACGACACCGGGGGGAAGGGCGGGCGCGGCACGGCCCGGATCACCGTCGCCCCGGGGCGCTCCGGCGCCAACACCGTCGACGTCACCCTCACGGATCCCGCCGGGCGGCCGGTGGACGTCCCCGAGGTGGCGGTTTCGTTCACCGAGAAGGAGAAGGGCATCGGCCCGCTGAAGGCGCCGCTGGAGCGCCTGTCGGCCGGCCGGTCGCGCGCCTCCGGATTCCAGCTGCCCATGGCGGGTCGGTGGCAGCTCACCCTGACCGTACGGACCTCCGAGATCGACCAGGTCACCGAGATCGAAGACGTGAAGATCGACTGATGGCTGAGACTGTGATGGCTGAGACTGATGGCTGAGACTTCCGGCAAGACCAAGGCACAGCGGAACACCGCGGCCAAGACCAAGACCAAGACCAAGAGCAAGAGCAAGAGCAGGACCGCGACCAAGCCGCCCGCGGCCAGGAAGGCGGAACCACAGGCGACGGCGGACGGCCTGTCCCGGCGGCGGTTGCTCGGCACCGCCGGCGCGGTGGGGGCCGGCGGGCTCGTCGCGGGCGGCCTGGGCGGCGCCTCGGTCGCGGAGGCGGTCCGCAAGGAGCCGGACGCGCTGTCCGGCGTCGGCTCCGCGGCCGTCCCCTTCCACGGCGAGCACCAGGCGGGCATCGCCGACCCCGCGCAGGCCCACGGGCACCTGCTGGCCTTCGACCTGGCGCCGGGCGCGGACCGCAAGGCCGCCGCCGCCCTGCTCAGACGCTGGTCGGCGACGGCGGCCGAACTGGCGGAGGGCCGGGCGCCGAAGGGCGACGACACCGGCATCGCGCTGGACGCCGGGCCGTCCTCGCTGACCGTCACCTTCGGGTTCGGCCGCACCTTCTTCGACCGGACGGGCCTGGCGGACCGGCGGCCCGCCGCCCTCGAACCGCTGCCCGCCTTCAGCCAGGACGCCCTCGACCCCAAGCGCGGCGACGGCGACCTCTGGGTGCAGATCGGCGCCGACGACGCGCTCGTCGCCTTCCACGCGCTGCGGCTGCTCCGCAGGCAGGCCGGTGACACGGTCCGGCCGCGCTGGGAGATGAGCGGCTTCAACCGCACCCCGGGCGCCACCCCGCGCCCGATGACCCAGCGCAACCTGATGGGCCAGATCGACGGCACCAACAACCCCAAGCCGACGGACGCGGCGTTCGACGAGCAGATCTTCGTCCCGCGCGACCGGAAGGGGCCCGACGCCTGGATGGCGGGCGGCTCGTACGCGGTGGTGCGGCGCATCCGGATGCTGCTGGACAGCTGGGACAACCTGCCGCTGGAGCGGCAGGAGCGGGTCATAGGCCGCCGCAAGTCGGACGGCGCCCCGCTGTCCGGCGGCACCGAGACGACCCCCGTCGACCTGGAGAAGATCGGCCCGGACGGCGCGCTGGCCATCGCCGGCGACGCCCACGTCCGCGTCGCCGCGCCCGCCTCCAACCGGGGCGCGACGATGCTGCGCCGCGCCTTCTCGTACCACGACGGCTTCCGGGACGACGGCGCGCCGGACGCCGGGCTGCTGTTCGTCGCCTGGCAGGCGGACCCGATGAAGGGGTTCGTGCCGGTGCAGCGGAAGCTGGACCGGGGCGACGGGCTGTCGCGCTTCCTGCGGCACGAGGCGAGCGGGCTGTTCGCGGTGCCGGGCGGCTGTGCGGAGGGCGAGTACGTGGGGCAGCGGCTGCTGGAGGGGTAGCCGAGGTCGGTGATGTATTCGGGGCCAGTGGTGTATCCGGGGCCGGCGGGACGGGCGGGGGGTCACTTCCGTCCCGCTCGGTATCGTGGCGGGAGCCCGCTCTGACGCAGCGGACCGTTCGGAGGAGTATCGCGTGATGTCGGCCAGCCGCTACACCTACCTCGGTCCCGAAGGCACCTTCACCGAGGCCGCGCTGCGGACGCTGCCGGAGGCGGCGACGCGCGAGCTCGTGCCGAAGGTCTCCGTCCCGGCCGCGCTGGACGCCGTGCGCGGCGGCGAGGCGGCGGCGGCGCTGGTGCCCATCGAGAACTCGGTGGAGGGCGGCGTCACCGCGACCCTCGACGAACTGGCCACCGGCACACCGCTGATGATCTACCGCGAGGTGCTGCTGCGGATCGCGTTCGCGCTGCTCGTCCGGCCGGGGACGAAGCTCTCCGACATCAAGACGGTGACCGGGCACCCCGTCGCCCAGCCGCAGGTGCGCAAGTGGCTGGCGGCCCATCTGCCGGACGCCCGCTGGGAGTCGGCGGCCTCCAACGCGGACGGCGCGCGGCTGGTGCGCGAGGGCCGCTACGACGCGGCGTTCGCCGGGGAGTTCGCCGCCGCGACGTACGGTCTGGAGCCGCTGGTCACCGACATCCACGACGCGCGGAACGCGGAGACGCGGTTCGTGCTGGCGGGACGGCCGGCGCGGCCCGCGGCCCGGACGGGCGCGGACCGGACGTCCATGGTGGTGTGGCTGCGCGACGACCACCCGGGCGCGCTGATGGAGTTGCTCCAGGAGTTCTCGGCGCGCGGCGTCAACCTGACGTGGATCGAGTCGCGTCCGACGGGCGAGGGCATGGGACGGTACTGCTTCTCGATCGACTGCGAGGGGCACATCACCGACCGGCGGGTGGCCGAGACGCTGATGGGGCTGAAGCGGATCTGCCCGAACGTGCGGTTCCTCGGGTCGTATCCGCGCGCGAGCGCGGAGGGTGCGGAGGGGCCGGGCGCGCCCTCCGGGGGTGCGCCGCGGCCGGGGACGTCGGACGCCGATTTCGTGGCGGCGGCGGAGTGGCTGGCGCGCTGCCAGGACGGGCGGGCCTGAGCCCGTCCTGAAGTCTTCAGCAGCCTTCCGTCCGGCCGTCCACAGGGTTATCCACAGGGCGGCTCACTCCTGGGGATAAGTCGACAGAACGAGGGTCGGCCGGTCGTCACGAATCGGTCAACGTCGACAAATCCCTCTAGCGATCCCCCGGATCGTCCACAGGGCCGGGCGTCGAGTGGTGGGATCGTCCACCGCTCCGGGGTCAGCCGAAAGGTCTCGAACAACCCTTAAGAGCGGGAAATCTCCACTCGAAAGAGTGTCGGAACAAGGTTTATCCGCCGGAAAGCCACCAAACCGTGGCCGATAACGAAAACAGCCGGAAGATCCGCTTCCGGCATCCACAGATTTCGCGCACACCCTGTGGACAACAAACCGGAATCACTCGTTCCTGTGGACAACCAAAAGCCCGCGGACGCCGTCCCGCCGCCGTGGGACGATTCGTCGACCTCTCGCCTTTTCGCGGCGGATCACCGAATTCACCCCGTGTGCCCCAAGGTTTTCCACCCTTTCGCATCCGGCCCGCGCCCGGTCCCGGAAAGCCGGGAAAACCACCCGGAATGGGGCAAAACCTACCGAAGAGGAATATCGCGTCGAGTGATCGCGACGGTCAACGGTAGCCTGGGGGGGTGATTGACCTTCGCCTGCTTCGTGAGGACCCCGACCGTGTGCGCGCCTCCCAGCGCGCCCGTGGAGAGGACGTCGACATCGTCGACGCGCTGCTCTCCGCCGACGAGCGGCGCAGGTCGTCCGGCGTCCGCTTCGACGAACTCCGCGCCGAGCAGAAGGCGCTCGGCAAGCTGATCCCCAAGGCCGCCGGCGACGAGAAGGCCGAGCTGCTGAAGAAGGCCGGCGAGCTGTCCGCCGCCGTCAAGGCCGCCGACGCCGAACAGGACGAGGCCGCGGCGGAGGCCCAGCGCCTCCTCCTGGGCATCGGCAACCTGGTCCACCCCGACGTGCCGCGCGGCGGCGAGGACGACTTCGTCGTCCTGGAGACCGTCGGCACCCCCCGCGACTTCGCCGCCGAGGGCTTCGCGCCCAAGGACCACCTGGAGCTCGGCCAGTCGCTCGGCGCGATCGACGTCGAGCGCGGTGCCAAGGTGTCCGGCTCGCGCTTCTACTACCTCACCGGCGTCGGCGCGCTCCTGGAGCTCGCCCTCGTCAACGCCGCCATCGCACAGGCCACCGCGGCCGGCTTCACCCCGATGCTCACCCCCGCGCTGGTCAAGCCGCGCGCCATGGAGGGCACCGGCTTCCTGGGCCAGGCCGCGCAGGACGTCTACCACCTGGACAAGGACGAGCTCTACCTCGTCGGCACGTCCGAGGTCCCGCTCGCCGCGTACCACATGGACGAGATCATCGACGCCGCGCAGCTGCCGCTGCGGTACGCCGGTTTCTCGCCCTGCTTCCGCCGCGAGGCCGGTACGTACGGCAAGGACACCCGGGGCATCTTCCGCGTCCACCAGTTCGACAAGGTCGAGATGTTCTCGTACATCGCTCCGGAGGAGGCCGAGGCCGAGCACGCCCGGCTGCTGGAGTGGGAGAAGCAGTGGCTGACCAGCCTGGAACTGCCCTTCCAGGTGATCGACACGGCCACCGGTGACCTCGGCGCCTCCGCCTCCCGCAAGTTCGACTGCGAGGCGTGGATCCCCACCCAGGGCAAGTACCGCGAGCTGACCTCGACGTCCAACTGCGACGAGTTCCAGGCCCGCCGGCTCTCCGTCCGGATGCGCGACGGCAAGAACGTCCGCCCGCTCGCCACGCTGAACGGCACGCTGTGCGCGGTGCCGCGCACGATCGTCGCGCTGCTGGAGAACCACCAGCAGGCCGACGGCACGGTCCGGGTGCCCGAGGTGCTCCGGCCGTACCTGGGCGGACGCGAGGTCCTGGAGCCGGTCGCCAAGTGACGTCCGCGCCCCCGCCTCCGTACCGTCTCGTCGCCACCGACCTCGACGGCACGCTGCTGCGGTCCGACGAGACCGTCTCCGAGCGCACCCGCGCCGCCCTCGCCCGCGCGGCGGCGGCCGGGGCCGCGCACATCGTCGTCACCGGCCGGCCCGTCGCCTGGACCCGGCACATACTCGACGCGCTGGACTACCGGGGCCTCGCGGTGTGCGGGCAGGGCGCGCAGGTCTACCACGCGGGCGAGCACCGGCTGCTGACGTCCGTGACGCTGGACCGGCGGGTGGCCGCGCTCGCCGTGGAGAAGGTCGAGGCGGAGACGGGTCGGCTGCGCCTGGCCGCCTCGCGGGACGGGCTCGACGGCGATCTGCTGATCACCCCCGGCTACCGCGTCCTGGAGGGCCCGCGCCCGCCGGTGCCGGTGACGGACCGGGCCGAGCTGTGGGCCGAGCCCCTCAACAAGCTCTACCTCCAGCATCCCGAGCTGGACGACGACGCCCTCGCCGAGGCCGCGCGGGCCGCCGCGGGCGGGCTCGTGGACGTCACGATGGCCGGCGAGGGGATCGTCGAGCTGCTTCCGCTCGGGCTGAGCAAGGCCACCGGGCTGTCGCTGGCCGCGCGGCGGCTCGGGGTGAAGGCCGCCGAGACGATCGCGTTCGGTGACATGCCGAATGACGTGCCGATGTTCGGGTGGGCCGGGTACGGGGTGGCGATGGCGGGGGCGCATGCGGCGCTCAAGGCTGTCGCCGACGAGGTGACGGCCGGGAACGACGAGGACGGCATCGCCGTCGTCGTCGAGCGGCTCTTCGGCTGAGGCGGCGCGTTACGCGGCGGGGGCGCCTGCGGCGGGCCGTGCCCCGGTCCCGCCCCTTCGCCGCTTCCTGGGGCTGCGCCCCAGACCCCCTTGTCGCGGCTCCGCCGCTCGTCCTCAAACGCCGGACGGGCTGATATAGCCCGTCCGGCGTTTGAGGACCTCGCGGCGGAGCCGCGATGCCGGGGTGCGGGCCCTCCCGCAAGAAACGGTGAAAGGGCGGGACCGGGGCACATCCCGCCGAAGGCGAAAGCCACCGCTCACCGCCCACCCCCGCACCGGCCTCGGACGAGCGGGCCGCAGGCCAAGCCGACGGCCGCCGCGATGGCGTGCCCGACGTCGGTGTAGGTGCCGCCGGTCGCCAGCGGTGTGGCGAAGAAGAGGACGAGGGCGGCCAGCCAGCCCCACCGCCAAGGGTGCGGGATCCGGTAGGTCAGCAGGGCCGCCGCCGCGGCCAACCCATACGACACCCCGATGTCCACCACATGCCGCATGGCCCGCGGCGCCGCATGATGCTCGATGGCGACAAGCAGCACCTCCTGGCTGATCAGAGTGGCCGCGACGTGCGCGACGCCCACGGTGAACAGCCACCGCCAGGTGCCGGCCCAGCGCTCCACGTTGGCGTGGAGCAGCTCGAAGAGGACGACGTAGAGCAGGAACGACGAGGGCGTCTCGATCCAGAAGCCGCTGATGAGCAGGGACTGGAGGGGGTGCTTGGTCAGCTCGTGGATGTTGCTGCTGGTGCGGTGGAGGAGGAAGGTCTCCAGCCCCTCGCTGGCCGCCGCGACGACGAGGCTGGTGACGCCGATGACGAGCAGCCAGATGTGGGTGCCGGGCGAGGAGCGGATCCAGGAGCGGGCGGCGGCGAGGACGGTGTCCCGGGCCCGGGCGGTCGCGCGCCCGGTTGCCTCCGGTTCGTCCTGTTCCATCATTCGACGGTAGCCGAGGGGGCGCAGGCCGGACAGCGGACGACCGCGGCTCACGCCCGCGCGCCCCATACGCTACGGCCGGGATCAGAATCGCGCTCATGGGGGCAACCGTGACCATCTCCGCCGCCGGGCGACCGCTCATCCCCCAGCCCCCCGCCACGGTCACCGCGCTGCGGCAGGCCGTCAGCCACATCGCACCCGCCGCGCTGCCGGCATTCACCGGAGAGCTGGACCAAGCCGCCGGCCCCGCGCCGCTCCGGCGCTTCATCGCCCAGTGGGCGGTCTACGTCCACATCCAGCGCCACCCCGAGCTCGCGGCGGACCTACGCCGCTGGGAAGACGCCGCGCAGTCGGGCGACGCCGCCCAGGCACGGGCGGCCGCCTCCGCGATCGGGCGGATTCTGGACGGAGCCCACACGGACGTGATCCCGCGCCCGATGTGAACCCACGCCGCACAGCCCGCGGGCCCGGGAGGCGGATCGCCTTCCCGGGCCCGTCGCGGAGCCGGTCGTCCGGCCGGGGGCCTCAGCGGACCGAGGTCAGGGCCGGGGCCTTGGTGGTCTCGGCCGTCGGGGTGAGCGGCCGGGGCGTGGTGCGCGGGGTGCGGAGCAGGGTGGCCACCGCGACGCAGAGGAGGGCGGTGAGGGCGGCGATGCCCCAGAGGACCGTGTGCCAGACGCCGGTGAACTGCTGGGCGAGGTGGGCGTGGTCCGGGCCGGTGAGGTGGCCGGAGGCGACACGGGCGGCGAGGGCGGCGGAGCCGAGGCGGTCCTGGAGGAGGCTGAGCATCACCGCGCCGAGGGCGGCGATCATCATGGCCTGGCCGCCGCCGCGGACGGTGTTGAGGAAGCCCGCCGCCGTGCCGGAGCGCTCGGGGTCGACGAGGCTCATGGCCTGGCCGTCGATGATGCCGTTGGCCAGTCCGGTGCCGATGCCGATCGTCAGCAGGGGGCCGGCCAGCGGGGCGATGCCGCCGCCCGGGGCGAGGACGGTCAGCCAGGCGTTGCCGGCGGCGACCAGTGCGATGGCGACGGTGATCACCAGGCGGGCGGGCACGCCCCGGGTCACCAGCCGCCCGCTGACCAGCGGCGCGACGAGGACGGGGGCGGTCAGCAGCAGCATCGTCGTACCGGCCTCGCCCGCCGAGACGCCGTTCACGCCCTGGAAGTAGGTGGGCAGGTAGGTCAGCGTGCCGGCGAAGCCGACGGCTCCGGTCAGTCCGGCGAGCGTCCAGGCGAGGTAGCGGCGGTCGCGGACCAGGGTCAGGTCGAGGACGGGGTGGGCCGAGCGGCGCTGGAGGACCGCGAAGAGGACGAGCAGGAGGGCTCCGGCGGCGAAGGCGGCCAGGACCAGCGGGTGGGACCAGCCGTTCTGTGGGCCCTGGGTGACGCCGGTCATCACCAGGGCGAGCGCGGCGATGAACGTCACGGCACCGGGGACGTCAAGCCGCGGCCGGGCCGCCGACCGCGACTCGGCGACGAGGAAGGTGCCGGCCAGCAGCATCACGCCCACCGCGGCGAAGACCAGGAAGCCGGCGCGCCAGCCGAGGCCGCCCACCAGGGCCCCGGAGATCGTCGGTCCGGCGGCCAGGCCGATGCCGCCGGTGGTGCCCAGGGCGGCGTACGCCTTGGTGCGCGCGGGGCCGGAGAAGGTGGTGGCCAGCAGCGCGCCGCCGCTCGCCATCACCCCGGCGGCGCCGAGGCCGGCCAGCGCGCGGGCTGCGTCCAGGACGAGGACGTCGGTGGCCGTCGCGCTGAGCAGCAGGCCGGCGGTGAACAGGGCGGCGCCGGTGCGGTAGACGCGGCGGCGGCCGAAGAGGTCGGCCAGCGCGCCGGTGACCAGCATGAAGCTGGACGCCGTCAGGAAGTAGCCGGTGACGGCCCACTGGAGGCTCGCGCCGGACGCGTCGAGGTCCGCGCCGATCTCCGGGAGCGCCACGGTGGTGCCGGACATCGACATGGCCAGGGTGAGCATGCCGAGCAGGACCAGCGCGAGGGTGACGGCCGGGCGGTGCGGGGCGGTGGGCGAGGAGGTCTTGAGCGGCGTGGTGGCTTTCATGGTGGCGACGCTAGGTGCGCGGGCCGGGCCGGCACATCTGCCGTCCTACCGGGTTCGGCGACCCGGTCACCCGGTCGTCGAACCCGGTCATCCGACAGATGTGGGGGCTGGGCCCGGTTCCGTAGCGTCATCGGTGTCGCCGGGAGGCCGCCCCTCCCCCTCACACCGCCCAAGGAACAAGGACGTACCGCCATGAACTCCGCCCCCCTCCGCGTCGCCGTCATCGTCGGTTCCACCCGCGAGAGCCGGTTCGCCCCGACCGTGGCCGACTGGTTCGTCCGCGAGGCCCGCGCCCACTCCGGAGTGGACATCGACGTGATCGACCTGGCGGACGCCGACATTCCGGCCACCCTGTCCGGCACGCCCACCCCCGAGGTCGCCGCGGTGACCCCGCGGCTGGCCGCCGCCGACGCGTTCGTGGTGATCACGCCCGAGTACAACCACTCGTACCCCGCCTCCCTCAAGGCCGCGATCGACTGGCACTTCCCCCAGTGGCAGGCGAAGCCCGTCGCGTTCGTCTCCTACGGTGGGGTGAGCGGCGGCCTGCGCGCCGTGGAGCACCTGCGGCAGGTCTTCGCCGAGCTGCACGCCGTCACCGTCCGGGACACCGTCAGCTTCCACATGGCCTGGGAGCGCTTCGGCGAGGACGGCGAGCCGCTGGACGCCGACGTGGTGAACGGCGCGGCCAAGCGCATGCTCGACCAGCTCGTCTGGTGGGGCCGCGCCCTGCGGCAGGCCCGCGACGAGGTGCCCTACGCGGCCTGATCCTCCGCTCTTCGCACGGCTCTGACCAGCGGTTACTGTGACCGTCATGCTGCATGGACTGCACGGACGCGCCACCGAACTCGACGCCCTCGACCGGCTCCTCGCCGACGCCCGCGGCGGGCGCAGCGGCGCCCTGCTGCTCCGCGGTGAGGCGGGCATCGGCAAGTCCGTACTCCTCGACCACGCCGCCCGCGCCGCGCGGGAGGCCGGGATGCGGGTGCTGCGCGGCACCGGCGTCGAGGCCGAGGGCGAACTGCCGTACGCCGGGCTGCACCTGATGCTCTCCGGGGTGCTCGACCGCGTCGACGGG
>NZ_JAIQLH010000021.1 GCF_020037025.1 Streptomyces huiliensis
GCAGGGCCGTCCGGGCCCCCCGCGGGCCCGCGGTGGCGTGGACGTGGTCGGCGTGCATCCGGGTCCCCTCCGCTGCTGTTCCGGGCCGCCCGGCCCGCGGCGCGGGGACCGGGCGGCTACTGCTCCGTGGCGCGGCCGTCGGCCGGCGGGCCGGCCAGCTCCCGGACCGCCGCGGCGAAGGCCTCGCCCCGCTCGCCGTAGTGGGTGAACATGTCCATCGACGCGCAGGCCGGGGCCAGCAGGACCGTATCGCCGGGGGCGGCGAGCCGTGCCGCCTCGCGGACGGCCTCGGCCATCGCCCCAGTGTCGGTCCGGTCGAGGTCCACCACCGGGACATCCGGGGCGTGTCGTGCCAGCGCCTCCTTGATCAGGGCCCGGTCGGCCCCGAGCAGGACGGCGCCGCGCAGCCGCCCGGCGGCGCCGGTGACCAGGTCGTCGAAGGTCGCGCCCTTGGCGAGGCCGCCCGCGATCCAGACCACGGACTCGTAGGCGGCCAGGGATGCCTCGGCGGCGTGGGTGTTGGTGGCCTTGGAGTCGTCCACGTACGCCACCCCGGCCACGTCGGCGACGTGGGCGATGCGGTGGGCGTCCGGCCGGAAGGCGCGCAGGCCGTCGCGGACGGCCTTGGGCTCCACGCCGAAGGCGCGTGCCAGTGCGGCGGCGGCCAGGGCGTTGGCGATGTTGTGCGGCGCCGGCGGGTGGACGTCGGAGACCTCGGCGAGCTCCTGCGCGTTGCGCTGCCGGTCGTCGACGAACGCCCGGTCGACGAGGATGCCCTCGACCACGCCGAGTTCGGAGAGGCCGGGCGGGCCGAGGGTGAAGCCGATCGCGCGGCAGCCCTCCTCGACGTCGGCGTCGCGGACCAGCTGCTCGGTGCGCGGGTCGGCGGTGTTGTAGACGCAGGCGATCCGGTTGCCCTCGTAGACCCGGCCCTTGTCGGCGGCGTACGCCTGCATGGAGCCGTGCCAGTCGAGGTGGTCCGGGGCCAGGTTGAGGACGGCCGCGGAGTGGGCGCGCAGCGAGGGCGCCCAGTGCAGCTGGTAGCTGGAGAGCTCGACGGCGAGGACGTCGTAGGGCTCCTGGGAGAGCACCACGTCGACAATGGGGGTGCCGATGTTGCCGACGGCGGCGGTGCGCAGGCCGGCGGCCTCCAGGATGGAGGCGAGCATCCGGACGGTCGTCGTCTTGCCGTTGGTGCCGGTGACGGCGAGCCACGGGGGCGCGCCCTCGCCGCGGAGCCGCCAGGCGATCTCGACATCGCCGACGACGTCGACGCCGGCCTCGGCGGCGGCGGTGAACAGCGGGCTGTCCGGGCGCCAGCCGGGCGAGGTGACGACGAGGTCGGTGCCCTCGGGGAGGGTGTCGGCGTCGTTCAGCCGGACGGTGACGTCGGCGCCGAGGCCGGCCGCGCGCTCGCGCAGGGCCGGTCCGTCGCCGCCGTCGACGACGGTGACCCGGGCGCCGAGGCCGGCCAGGGCGCGGGCGGCGCTGACGCCGCTCACGCCGAGGCCGGCGACGGTGATGTGCTTGCCGTGGAATTCCGAGGTGGTCACTTGATGGCCAGCCATCCCGCGTAGAAGATTCCGAGGCCGACGGCCACGCACAGGCCCTGGATGATCCAGAACCGGACCACCACAAGGACCTCGCTCCACCCCTTGAGTTCGAAGTGGTGCTGGAGCGGCGCCATCCGGAAGACGCGCTTCCCGGTGAGGCGGAACGAGCCGACCTGGATCACCACGGACATGGTGATGAGGACGAACAGACCGCCGAGGACCGCGATGAGGAGCTCGGTGCGGGAGCAGATCGCCAGGCCGGCGAGCGCGCCGCCGAGGGCGAGCGAGCCGGTGTCACCCATGAAGATCTTGGCCGGCGAGGTGTTCCACCACAGGAAGCCGAAGCAGGAGCCCATCAGCGCGGAGGCCACGACGGCGAGGTCGAGCGGGTCCCTGACCTCGTAACAGGCGGCACCCGCGGTCAGCGGGTTGCCGCAGGACTGGCCGTGCTGCCAGGTGCCGATGAACACGTACGCGCCGAAGACCATCACCGAGGCGCCGGTGGCGAGGCCGTCGAGGCCGTCGGTGAGGTTCACGCCGTTCGACATCGCGAGGATCATGAACAGCGCCCAGACCACGAAGATCACCGGGCCCAGCGTCCAGCCGAAGTCCTGGGTGAACGACAGCCGGGTGGAGGCCGGGGTCTGGCCGCGGGTGTCCGCGAACTGCAGGGCCAGCACCGCGAAGGCGATGCCGACGATCAGCTGTCCGGCCATCTTGGCCTTGGCCCGCAGACCGAGGCTCCGCTGCTTGACGATCTTGATGTAGTCGTCGAGGAAGCCGACCAGGCCCATGCCGGCGGTCAGGAACAGCACCAGCAGGCCGGAGGTGGTCGGCTTGCTGCTGGTCGCCACCTTGGTGACGGCGTAGGCGACCAGGGTGGCCAGGATGAAGGCGATGCCACCCATGGTGGGTGTGCCCTTCTTCCCGGCGTGGCCGCGCGGGCCGTCGTCCCGGATGAACTGGCCGTAGCCCTTGCGGGCGAGGAACTTGATCAGCAGCGGGGTGCCGATCAGCGTCAGGAAGAGTCCGACGACTCCCGCGACAAGGATCTGGTTCATCGACCGGTGACCTCGCCCTCACCCGCGAGCAGCTGTTCCGCGACCCGTTCCAGCCCGACCGACCGGGACCCCTTCACCAGGACGACGTCTCCCGGGCGCAGCTCGCTGCGCAACAGGTCGACCGCCGCCCGCACGTCGGACACGTGCACCGACTCCTCACCCCACGAACCCTCGTTGTAGGCGCCCATGCACAGCCAGGCCGCTTCCCTGTCCCCGACTGCCACGAGCTTGCTGACGTTGAGCCGGACGGCCAGCCGCCCGACCGCGTCGTGCTCGGCGAGCGATTCCTCGCCGAGCTCCGCCATTTGGCCGAGCACCGCCCACGTGCGGCCCCCCCGCGCCCTGGCGGTCTCGCCCATGGCGGCCAGCGCGCGGAGCGCGGCCTTCATGGACTCGGGGTTCGCGTTGTAGGCGTCGTTGACGATCGTCACGCCGTCCGCGCGCTCGGTGACCTCCATCCGCCAGCGGGAGAGCTGGCCCGCCTCGGAGAGCGCGGTGGCGATCTCCTGCACGGGCATGCCCAGCTCGTGGGCGACGGCGGCGGCGGCGAGCGCGTTCGACACGTGGTGCTCACCGTACAGCCGCATGGTCACGTCGGCGCACCCGGTGGGGGTGTGCAGCGTGAAGGCGGGCTGCCCGGCCGGGGTGAGGCGGACGTCCGCCGCCCGGACGTCGGCGTCGGCGGCCTCGCCGAACAGCACCGTGCGGGCCTTGGTGCGGGCCGTCATGGCGCGGACCAGCGGGTCGTCGGCGTTGAGCACGGCGACGCCGCCCTCGGCCGCCGCCGGCAGCGCCTCGACCAGCTCGCCCTTGGCCAGCGCGATCCGCTCGCGCCCGCCGAACTCGCCGATGTGCGCGGTGCCGACGTTGAGCACGAGGCCGATGCGCGGCGGGGTGAGTTCGGCGAGGTAGCGGATGTGGCCGACGCCGCGGGCGCCCATCTCCAGGACGAGGTGGCGGGTGTCCTCGGTGGCGCGCAGGGCGGTCACCGGGAGGCCGATCTCGTTGTTGAGGTTGCCGGCCGGGCACACCGTCGGCCCCAGGCGGCCCAGGAGCTGCCCGATGAGGTCCTTGGTGCTGGTCTTCCCGGCGGAGCCGGTCAGTCCGACGACGGTGGCGCCCAGGCGCTCCACGACGGCGCGGGCCAGGGCCCCGAGGGCTGCGACGACGTCCGGGACGACGATGGCGGGTACGCCGACGGGACGGGTGGCCAGTACGGCGACCGCCCCGGCCTCGATGGCCCGTTCCGCGTAGTCGTGGCCGTCGACGTGCTCTCCGGCGAAGGCCGCGAACAGCCCGCCGGGGACGACCTCACGGGAGTCGTAGACGACCGGGCCGGTGGCCAGGGCGTCCGGGTCCGGTATGTCGTGCTGCCGCCCGCCGACGAGGGCGGTGATCTCGGCGAGGGACAGGGGAATCACCTGGAGTCACCTCCGGCCGTTCGGTGGGGCTGCCGGGGGGAGGGTTGTGCGCGCATGGCGGTCTGTCATCCCTGGTCGTTCCGGTGCTTGGTGACCGCTCGGGTGCCGGCGCCGCGCTCGATGGCCTCGCGCAGCACCCGGCGGTCGTCGAAGGGGCGTACCACTCCGGCGATGTCCTGGCCCTGTTCGTGGCCCTTGCCCAGGACGAGGACGGTGTCGCCGGGCTCGGCCCGGGCGACGGCGGCGGCGATGGCGGCGGCGCGGTCCTCCATCAGCAGGACGGCGCCGCGCTCGGCGGCGGGCACCTCGGCGGCGCCCGCGAGCATGGTGGCGAGGATCGCGAGGGGATCCTCGGAGCGGGGGTTGTCGGAGGTCAGGACGGCGGTGTCGGCCAGCCGGGCCAGCGCGGCGCCCATCGGGGCGCGCTTGGTGGTGTCCCGGTCGCCGCCGCAGCCGAGGACGGCGTGGATGCGGCCCGGGGTGACCTTGCGCAGGGCGCGGAGAACCGATTCGACGGCGTCCGTCTTGTGGGCGTAGTCGACGACGGCGAGGTAGCCCTGCCCGGCGTCGACGCGCTCCAGCCGGCCGGGGACGCCGGCGACGGCGGCGACGCCGTCCGCGGCGGTCCTCGGGTCGACGCCGGCGGCGACCAGCGCCACGACGGCGGCGAGCGCGTTGGCGACGTTGAACGGGCCGGCGAGCGGCGAACGGGCGGGGACGGAGACGCCGTCCGGGCCCTCGATGGTGAACGTGGAGTCGAACAGGCCGCTCTCGACGTCCACCGCGCGCCAGTCGGCGTCCGGGCTGCCGGCGGCGGAGAAGGTGATCACCGGGACCTCGGACTCGCCCTCGGCGAGCCGGCGGCCGTACGCGTCGTCGAGGTTGACGACGCCGACGCGGCTGCGCTCCTTGGTGAAGAGCTCGGCCTTGGCCCGGAAGTAGTCCTCCATGTCGGAGTGGAACTCCATGTGCTCCGGGCTGAGGTTGTTGAAGACGGCGACGTCGAAGACGCAGCCGTCGACCCGGCCGAGCACCAAGGCGTGGCTGGAGACCTCCATGGCGACCGAGTGGACGCCCTTCTCGCGCATCACGGCGAAGAGGGCCTGGAGGTCGGTGGCCTCGGGGGTGGTGCGCTCGGACTTGATCCGGTCGTCGCCGATCCGGGACTCCACCGTGCCGATCAGGCCGGTGAGGGCCTCGGTCCGGCCGCTCTCCGCAGCGCGGGAGCGCTCCCAGGCGCGCAGGCCGCCCTCGATGAGGTACGCGGTGGTGGTCTTGCCCGAGGTGCCCGTGATGCCGACGCGCAGCAGGTCGCGGCCGGGCTCGCCGTAGACGGTCGCCGCGAGGGCGCCCATCCGGCCGCGCGGGTCGTCGACGACCAGGACCGGGAGGCCGGTGGCGGCGGCGCGCTCGGCGCCCGCCGGGTCGGTCAGCACGGCGGCGGCGCCCAGCTCGGCCGCCTGCTCGCTGAAGGCGGCGCCGTGGAAGCGGGCGCCGGGCAGGGCCGCGTAGAGGTCGCCGGGGCGGACGGCACGGGAGTCGTGCGTGATGCCGGTGACCTCGTTTCCGGCGCCCTCGGGGGCGCGGACGCCCAGCTGACCGGCGAGCTCCGTGAGCGGCACGGGCCGGACCCGGGTGGGGCGGGGCGCTCCCGGAGCGGTGGGTTCCGGGGTGGTGGCTGGGGACTGATCAGCGTGGGGCACGGCGGTGAGCGTACCGGGCGCACCCGGCCCGTCGCGAAGCGAGGGGCGCGCCGGGCCGCGGTTCCCCGGTTCCGACGTGCCGTGCGTCACAGTCGGCACGCCCCGGTGGCGCGGCGCGGCGGCACGGTCAGTACTCCACGGGCAGCCGGGACGGCCCGCTGCCGGAGGGCGGCACCTGGAGCGTCTTGAGCGCGAAGGACATGACCCGCTGGAACACCGGTCCGCAGATCTGGCCGCCGAAGTAGCTGCCCTGGGTGGGGTTCTGGATGGCGCAGTAGACGGTGACCCGGGGCTGGTCGGCGGGGGCGAAGCCGGCGAAGGAGGCGGTGTAGCCGTGGTAGCGGCCGGTGCGCGGATCCACCCGGTTGGACGTGCCGGTCTTGCCGGCCACCCGGTAGCCGGGGATCTTCGCCTTGGTCCCGGTGCCGTCCCGGTCGTCGACGACCGACTCCAGCATCTCCGCCAGCTGTTTGGCGGTCTTCTCGCCGATCACCCGGGTGCGGGGCGGCGCGGGCGCCGGGATGAAGCGCCCGTCCGGGCCCTTCGTGCCGCGCACCAGCGTCGGCCGGACGCGCTCGCCGCCGCCGGCGATCGTCGTGTAGACGGAGGCGGCCTGGACGGCGTTGAGGGACAGGCCCTGGCCGAACGGGACGGTGTAGCGCTGGGAGGCGCTCCACTCGTGCGCCGGGGCGAGGATGCCGGGGGTCTCGCCCGGGAAGCCCAGCCCGGTGGGCGCGCCGAGGCCGAACTTGCGCAGGTAGGAGTAGAGGACGGCGCCGGACTCCTCCGGGGTCTTGCCGAGCTGCTCGCTGGCCAGGATGGTGCCGATGTTGCTGGACTTGGCGAGCACCCCGTTGAGGGTGAGGTGCCAGGTGGCGTGGTCGATGTCGTCGGCGAACGCCCGGTCGGCGCGCGGCAGCCGGTTGGGGACCTCCACCCGGGTGGCGGGGGTGGCGACGCCCTCCTCCAGGACGGCGGCCATGGTCATCACCTTGCTGACGCTGCCGGGCTCGTAGGCGTCCTGGAGCGCGGCGTTGCCCAGGGCGGCGCGGTCGGCGTGGGCGAGGTCGTTGGGGTTGTAGCCGGGGGCGTTGGCCATGGCCAGGATCTCGCCGTTGCGGGCGTCCTGGACGATGACGTACCCGCGGTCGGCGGCGGAGGCCCGGACCTGGGCGGCGATGGCGCTCTGGGCGGCCCACTGGATGTCCCGGTCGAGGGTCAGCTCGACGTCCGAGCCGGGGACCGCGGCCTGCTCCTTGAGGTCGCCCGTGGGTACCTGCCGGCCGCCCGACTGGGCGTAGACGCGCTTGCCGTCCTTGCCCGCGAGCTCCTTGTCGAGCTGGGCCTCCAGCCCGCCGCCGCCCTTGCCGTCGGCGTTGACGAAGCCCAGTATCGCGGCGGCGAGGTCGCCGTTGGGGTACACGCGCTTGCTGTGCGCCTCGCGGTTGACGCCGGTGAGCAGGTTCAGGGCACCGTGCTTCCCGCGGACGCGGGCCGCCTTCCCCTGCTTCAGCTCCCGGATGCGGTCCCAGACCTGGGGCGGCTGCTGCCGGGCCAGGACCACGTACTTGGAGGCCGGATTGGCGGTGAGCTTCTCCTCCACCTCGTCGACGGGCCCGCCCAGGACCGGGGCCAGCAGCTCGGCGGCCTTGTGGGCGGCGCCGCGGAGGCCGGTTCGCTCGGGGGTGAGCAGGTCGGGGGCGGCGGTGATGTCGTACGCGTCGACGGTGGTGGCCAGGTCGACGCCGTTGCGGTCGGTGATGGCACCGCGCTCGGCGGCCAGGGTGACGGGGATGTAGCGGTTGACGTTGGCGCGGGCGGCGTAGGCGTCGGCGTCGACGGCCTGCACCTGGAGCAGCCGCACGGTGAAGACCAGCAGCACCAGGGTGAGGCCGAGACCGATCAGCCGGAGCCGGGGCCTGGGGCTGCCCAGGCGGAGCGGCCGGGAGCCGACGCGGGGGCGCGCCGGGCGCGCCCCCGCGGGGCGGGCGGGCCCGGGAACCGGGCGGCGGGGCTGCCTGGGCGCCGTCACGACGTCACCTGCCTGGGAGTCCGGGGGCGGAAGGTGCTGAAGGTGCAGAAGGCTGAGATGGCGGAGAAGGTGCCCCGGAGGGGGCAGGGGGTGCGGGCGCCGGCGCGGGGGACGGCACGGGCGCGGGCGCCGGGGCCGGCGGCTGGTACGCGGCCGGGTCCGCCCCCTCGTCGGCGGGGGCCGCGCCGGCCTCGGGCGCGGGCGCGGGGACGCCGTTGACCGTCCCGTCGGGGTTGAGGAAGGCGGGGCTGCCGCCGGGGACCATGCCCAGCTCCCGGGCCCGCCGCTCCAGCGCGTCGGGCGCGGCGAGCTGGTCGACCTCCTGCTGGAGAGCCTGCTGCCGGTCGGTCAGCTCGGTGGTCTTCCGCTGGAGCCTGCTGAGCTCGAACGAGCCCTGGTTGAGGGAGGAGTTGAGCAGCAGCAGGCCGATCAGCCCGGAGCCGAGCAGCACCACGACCAGCAGCACGAAGGGGGTGCGCCGCGCGCCGCCGGTCCCGATCGGCAGCAGCCGGCCGAGCCGGCTCCCGCCGGCGGTGCCCCGGGTGCGCGCGGTCGCCGTCACGGCGCGTCCGTCACGTCCTCGCGGACGCGCTCCGCTCCGCGCAGCCGGGCGGGGGCGGCCCGCCGGTTCTCGGCGACCTCCTCCTCGGTGGGCAGTTCGGCGCCGCGCGTCAGCAGCTTCAGCCGCGGCTGGTAGCGCTCGGGGACGACCGGCAGGCCGGGGGGCGCGGTGGTGGCGGCGCCGGCCGCAAAGACCTGCTTGACGATGCGGTCCTCCAGCGACTGGTAGGACAGCACCGCGATCCGGCCGCCCACCGCGAGCGCCTTGACGGCGGCCGGGATGGCCCGTTCGACGCTGGCCAGTTCGCCGTTGACCTCGATGCGCAGCGCCTGGAAGGTCCGCTTGGCGGGGTTGCCGCCGGTGCGCTTGGCGGCCTGCGGCAGCGCGTCCCGGATCAGCTCGACCAGCCGGGCGCTGCGGGTGAAGGGCTCCTTCTCGCGCTCCCGGACGACCGCCTCGACGATCCGGCGGGCCTGCTTCTCCTCGCCGTACGCCCGCAGGATGCGGACGAGTTCGCCGGGCGGGTAGGTGTTGAGGACCTCGGCGGCGCTGATGCCCTTCGTCTGGTCCATGCGCATGTCGAGCGGCGCGTCCTGCGCGTAGGCGAAGCCGCGGTCGGCCTCGTCGAGCTGCATGGACGAGACGCCGAGGTCGAACAGGACGCCCTGGACGCGCGGGATGTCCAGCCGCTCCAGCACCTCAGGGAGCTCGTGGTAGACGGCCTGGACGAGGGTGGCGCGGTCGCCGAAGGGGGCGAGCCGTTCGCCGGCCAGGGCGAGGGCGGTGGGGTCGCGGTCGAGGGCGACGAGCCGGGCCTCGGGGAAGGCGGTGAGCAGCGCCTCGCTGTGTCCTCCGGCGCCCAGCGTGCAGTCGACGACGACGGCGCCGGGCTCCGTGAGGGCGGGGGCGAGCATGTCCAGGCAGCGCTGGAGCATGACGGGGACGTGACGCGCGTTGCTGCTCATGCGCCCTTCTGGGAGTGCGGTGCGGCGCGGGGCGCGCGCACCGCCGGGTCCCCGCCCGCTCGAAGGGGATGCGCCGCCCGGCCCGGCGCCGGCGGGCGGCTCGGGACGGCCGGGGAGCGGGAGGAGGCCGAGAGGTACGG
The DNA here is from genome assembly GCF_020037025.1 of Streptomyces huiliensis. Lineage (GTDB taxonomy): Bacteria > Actinomycetota > Actinomycetes > Streptomycetales > Streptomycetaceae > Streptomyces > Streptomyces huiliensis. The sequence goes on from NZ_JAIQLH010000021.1 coordinate 9,438, forward strand.
GCACATCGCGCACGGGCGGGTTTCCGGATTTCCTGATACGGCTTGTTCGGCTGCGTTCCGGCGGTTCGAGGGAGCGGCTGGCCTCCCACTTCGCGCCACTTTAGTCCACTCGTCCCCCCGGTCAATCAACCGGCCAGCGCGCCGGAGGACGGGCCGCGGCGGCGGGCTCACCCGGACGGCCGCACACCCCTCCGAGCTGTGGCTTGCCTCACAGATGGCCGCCTTGACGGCGTTTGCCCGGCTCTTCGGGGGGCCGACGGGCCGGTAGCCGACTACCTTCGTGCACATGTCGATATCCGCGTCCCCGCCCCCCAGCACCTCCGGCGCCGACGGCGGCCACTCCACGGTCACGGACCGTCTCGTGGCGGCCAACGCGCGCTACGCCGCCGAGTTCACCGACCCGGGCATGGACGCCCGGCCGGTCCTCAAGGTCGCGGTCGTCGCCTGTATGGACGCCCGCCTCGACCTGCACGCCGCGCTCGGCCTGGAGCTCGGCGACTGCCACACCATCCGCAACGCCGGCGGTGTCGTCACCGACGACATCATCCGGTCCCTGACCATCAGCCAGCGCGCGCTGGGTACCCGTTCGGTGGTCCTCATCCACCACACGGGCTGCGGCCTGCTGAACCTGACGGAGGACTTCCGACACGAGATCGAGGAGGAGGTCGGACAGCGGCCGCCGTGGGCGGTGGAGGCGTTCCGCGACCTGGACCAGGACGTCCGGCAGTCCATGCAGCGGGTGCGCACCTCCCCGTTCCTGCTGCACAAGGACGACGTCCGCGGGTTCGTCTTCGACGTGACCACCGGACTGCTGCGGGAGATCGACCCGCGGCCCTGACCGCGGCACCGAAGGACCCGCCCGCGCTGCCGTCGTGCCGCGCGGGCGGCGAGAATGCGTAACGGACCGCCGTCCCGCCCGCCCGAGCGCGGCCGGGACGCCGGCGGGGTTGGGGAGGGGCCGTTCCCGGTTCGGGGACGGGATCCCGTGAAGCGTGGACGGGCCGAGGAGGGCCGGGGTGACGACCTTTGACGAACGAGCGGGCCTGAGCGATCTGACGAGTACGGCGGAGCGGGTGCGCGCCTCCGTCGAGGCCGTCATCGAGGGCAAGCCGGAGGTCGTCAGGACCGCCCTGACCGTGCTGCTGGCCGAGGGGCACCTGCTCATCGAGGACGTGCCGGGGGTGGGCAAGACCATGCTCGCCAAGGCGCTGGCCCGGTCGGTGGACTGCTCGGTGCGGCGCATCCAGTTCACGCCGGACCTGCTGCCGTCCGACATCACCGGCGTCAGCGTCTTCGACCAGGAGCGGCGGGAGTTCGAGTTCAGACCCGGGGCGATCTTCGCGCAGATCGTCATCGGCGACGAGATCAACCGCGCCTCGCCGAAGACCCAGTCGGCGCTGCTGGAGTCGATGGAGGAGCGCCAGGTCACGGCCGACGGCCGGACCCACGAACTGCCCAGCCCCTTCATGGTGGTGGCCACCCAGAACCCGGTCGAGATGGAGGGGACCTACCCGCTGCCGGAGGCGCAGCGCGACCGGTTCATGGCCCGGGTCTCGATGGGCTACCCCAGCCCGGAGGCCGAGCTGCGGATGCTGGACCTGCACGGGGGCGTCTCCCCGCTGGACGACCTCCAGCCCGCCGCGCACGCCCACGACATCGTCAAGCTGATCGAGGCCGTCCGCGCCGTGCACGTCGCCGAGTCGGTGCGGCGGTACGCGGTCGACCTGGTCAACGGCACCCGGCACCACCCCGAGCTGCGGCTCGGCGCGTCGCCGCGCGGCACCCTGCACCTGCTGCGGGCCGCGAAGGCCACGGCGGCGCTGGCGGGCCGCGACTACACGCTGCCCGACGACGTCCGGGCGCAGGCCGTCCCGGTGCTCGCGCACCGGCTGCTGCCCACCGCGCAGGCGCAGCTGAACCGGCGCACGCCGGAGCAGATCGTCCTGGACATCCTGCGGCTCACGCCCGTCCCCGTCCCGGAGCAGACCGCGCCGCGGCCGCCGGAGGCGCGGCGGCCGTGACCGACGACCCGTACCCCCCGGAAGAGCCGGCCGGCGACGGCGGCGGACTGCGGGCGGCGTTCGGGGGGCTGACCACCCGCGGCCGGTCCTTCCTGGCCGCCGGGGGCGCCGCCGTCGTCTGCTCCTACGTCCTGGGCCAGGAGGGCCTGCTGCGGGTGGGGCTGCTGCTGGCCGTCCTGCCGCTGGTGTGCGTCCTGGTGCTGCACCGCACCCGGCACCGGGTCGCCGGCGACCGGCTGCTGTCGCCCGCGCGGGTGACCGCCGGGCAGGAGGCGCAGGTGCGGCTGCGCGTCGCCAACGTCTCCCGGATCCCGACCGGCCCGCTGCTGGTCGAGGACGAGGTGCCGTGGGTGCTCGGGCCGCACCCGCGGTTCGCCCTGGACCGGATGGAGCCGGGCGGGCACCGCGAGGTGGCCCACCGGGTCCGCGCCGACCTGCGCGGCCGCTACCCGCTGGGGCCGCTGCGGCTGCGGCTGACCGACCCGTTCGGCATGTGCGAGGTCACCCGCGGCTTCGGCGCCCGCGCGATGCTCACGGCCGTCCCGTACTGCGAGCCGCTGCCCCCGCTGCGGGTGGCCGGCGACGCGGCGGGGCGCGGCGACGGGAGCCTGCGCACGCTCGCCCTCGCGGGCGACGACGACATCATTCCGCGCGCCTACCGGCACGGCGACGACGTGCGCCGGATCCACTGGCGGGCCACCGCGCGGACGGGCGAGCTGATGGTGCGCCGGGAGGAGCAGCAGCGGCGGGCGCACGCCACGGTGCTGCTGGACACCCGGGGCGTCGCCTACGCCGGGGCCGGTCCCGGCTCGCCGTTCGAACGGGCGGTGGCGGCGGCCGCGTCCGTCTCCGTGCACCTGCTGCAACTGGGCTTCGCCGTGCGGCTGCTGACCGACACCGGCGCCTGGATCCCCGGCCCGGAGGGCGTCGGCGGGCGGGCCGGCGGGGCGGGGCTCGACCCGGCGGACGCGGCCGGGACGCTGCTGGACGCGCTGGCGGTCGTCGACCACTCGGAGTGCGTGGACCTGTCCGCCGCCCGCGACGCGCTGCGCGGCGACGACGGCGGGCTGCTCGTGGCGTTCCTGGGCGGGCTGACCGAGCAGGAGGCCGCGCGGGCCGCCGGGCTGCGGCGGCGCGGCGTCACGGCGCTCGCGTTCCTCCTCGACCCGCCGGTCTGGCCGGGCGCCCCCTTGGGCCACCCGCACGCGTCGCCCCCGCTCCGTACGCTGCACGCCGCCGGCTGGACGGCCCTGGCCATGACCCCGCACGTCCCGTTCCCCGACCTGTGGCGCCTGGCGGGGACGCCGGTGGGGCGGGGAGAGGCAGTGACAGGGCCCGTGGGGCCGATGGGAACGATGGGGCCGATGGGGCACGGCGGGCCGGGGGGATGGGCGTGAACGGGACGAGGGACGGCATGAGCGGCGGCATACGGACCGCCGCGTGCGCCGCGGCGGCCACGGTCGGGGCCGCGTGCGCGATGGTGCCGCTGGTGGACGGAACCCGCTGGCTGGTGCAGGCCGCGATGCTGCTCGCCGTGCAGGCCGCGGCCGGGGTGGGGGCCCGGCGGGTCCTGTCCGCCCGGCCCCTGGCGATCGTCGCGCAGGCGCTCGCCGGGCTGCTGCTGCTCACCGTGGCCTTCGCCCGCGAGCAGGCGCTCGCCGGGCTGCTGCTGCTCACCGTGGCCTTCGCCCGCGAGCAGGCGCTCGCCGGGCTGCTGCTGCTCACCGTGGCCTTCGCCCGCGAGCAGGCGCTCGCCGGGCTGCTGCCGGGCCCGGCCGCCTTCCACGAGTTCTCCCGGCTGCTCCAGCAGGGCGGCGACGACATCGGGCGGTACGCGATACCGGCGCCCGCGTCCCCGGGCATACGGCTGATGCTGGTCGGCGGCGTGCTGGTGATCGGCCTGGTCGTGGACGTGCTGGCGGTCACCTACCGGAGCGCGGCGACCGCCGGGCTGCCGCTGCTGGCGCTGTACTCCGTGGGGGCCGGGCTGGCCCAGGGCGGCCGGGACTGGCTGTGGTTCCTGGCCGGCGCGGCCGGCTACCTGCTGCTGCTCCTCGCGGAGAGCCGGGAGCGGGCGGCCCGCCGGGGGTTCGGCGGCCAGGTCGGGGCCGCGGAGTCCGCGCCGGGGGGCCCGGTCGGCGGCGCGTTCGCGAACGCGTTCGCCCCCGGCCGCGCCGGCCGCCGGATCGGCGTGCTCGCCCTGGGGGTGGCCCTGGCCGTCCCCGCGGTGCTGCCCGCGATCGGCGGCGGCCTGCTCTCGCCGCACGGCCGGGCCTCGGGCCAGGACCGCGAGGGCGGCACGATCTCCGCGGTCAACCCGCTGGTCTCGCTGCGGGACAGCCTCAACCAGAAGGAGAACCGCGAGCTCCTGCGGTACCGCACCTCGTCGGAGACCCCGCAGGACCTCTACCTGCGGATCGTCGCCCTCGACCGGTTCGACGGCGCCACCTGGCGCACCTCGGAGCGGCGGGTCACCGACCTCCCGGACCGGCTGCCCGCCCCCCAGGGCCTCTCCCCCGACGTGCGCACGGTCCGGGTGAACACCTCGGTGGTGGCCGCCGACGGCTACGGGCAGGACTACCTGCCGCTGCCGTACCCGGCGGACTGGGTGCGGGTGAGCGGCCAGTGGCGGTACGAGCCGGAGGGCCGGACGCTGGTCGGCGACCACGGGCAGACCACCCGCGGGCTGCACTACCAGGTGTCGACGCTGGCCGCGCAGCCGACGGCCGAGCAGCTGGCCAACGCGCCCCGGCCGCCGGAGAAGCTGCACCGCGAGTACACCAAGGTGCCGCCGACGCTCCCGGCGGTGGTCGCGGAGCGCGCCCGTCAGGTGACCGCGGGTGCGCGCGGCGACTACGAGCGGGCGGTGCGGCTCCAGGAGTGGTTCGCGGTCGGCGGCGGGTTCACCTACGACACCGACGTGCGGACGGGCGGCGACGACGAGGCCGTCGCGCGGTTCCTGGAGGAGAAGCGGGGCTTCTGCGTCCACTTCTCCTTCGCGATGGCCGCGATGGCGCGGACGCTGGGCATACCGGCGCGGGTGGCGGTGGGCTTCACCGCGGGCGACCCGCAGGGGGACGGCTCCATGTCCGTGGGCTCCAAGGACGCCCACGCCTGGCCCGAGCTGTACTTCGAGGGCGCGGGGTGGACCCGCTTCGAGCCGACGCCCAGCCGGGGCAGCCGGCCGGTGTACACCGTCGAGCAGCCTTCCCGGGACGCTTCGAAGGCTCCCGTGCCCGCGCCGGACCATTCCGCCGCGCCCCGGCCGGCGCCGACGTCCGGCGGGGACTGCCCCGGCGGGCGGCCGGCGTCGCGGGGCGGGTGCCCCGACCGGTCGGGGGAGGGTGCTGCCGCCGCTCCTACCGACTCGCCGGGGTCGGACTCCGGCGTTCCGGTCGTCGTCCTGGCCGCCGCCGGGGCCCTGCTGGTGGCCCTGCTGGCCGCTCCCCCGCTGCTGCGTACCCGGATCCGGGCCCGGCGGCTCGGCGGGCCGGAGCCGCGCACTCCGGAGGAGGCGGCGGGGCGCACTCTGGCCGCCTGGCGGGAGCTGCTGGATACGGCCTGGGATTACGGGATCCCGCCTGACGCGGCGCGGACGCCGCGGGGGGCGGTGGAGCGGATCGTTCGGGACGGGTCTTTGGAGCCGGGGGCCGCTTCGGCGGCGGGGCGGGTCGCGGATGCGGTGGAGCTGGCGCTCTACGCTCCACGGCCTGCGGCCGCCGGTGTGCCTTCGGATGAGGTGGCCGTCGTGCGGGCCGGGCTCCGGGCGTCGGCCGGGCGGGGCGCTCGGCTGCGGGCGCTGCTCGCGCCGGCGTCGCTGGGGCGGTCCCTGCGGGGGCTTCGCCTGCGGCGGTAGGGGTGCCCCGGCCCCGCCCCTACGCCGATTCCTGGGGGCGACGCCCCCAGACCCCCTGAAACCGCGCTCCGCGCGGTTGCCCTCAACCGCCGGACGGGCTGATTATTCAGCCCGTCCGGGGGTGGGGGGGGGGGGCCCCCCCGCAAGAAACGGTGAAAGGGCGGGACTGGGGCTCAACGCCCTTGCTCGTCGCGGCGGCGCTGCCACCGCTGCTCGATGCGGTCCATCATCGAGCGCCGCTGCCGCGCCTGGCGGCGCGCCGCCAAGCCGCCGGCGCCCAGGGGCCCCGCGCCGGGCTGTGGGCCGCCGCCGGGACGCGGCGCCTTGCGCCACCCGGTCACCACGAGCACCGCACACCCCAGCATGACGAGGAACCCCACCACGCTGATCCAGATCCACTGGGCGACCATTCCGGCCATGAGGAGCGCGATGCCCACCAGGAAGCCCGCGATCGCCTGGTAGACCCGTCGCCGGGTGTACGTGCGCAGGCCGCTGCCTTCGAGCGCTGTGGCGAACTTGGGATCTTCGGCGTACAGCGCTCGCTCCATCTGCTCGAGCATGCGCTGCTCGTGCTCCGAGAGCGGCACGGAGTCCTCCTACTCGTCGGTCGCGGGGGGCGACCGGGGTGCGACCCTTTCAGGATAGGCAGGGAATCGCCCCCGTGAAACCCGCCCCTCTGCGCCAATTCGCCCCACCGGACCCGGTGTGGCGGTCGGTGTTGTGGTGATGACGTCGGGACGTTCATTCCCTGCCCGCCGACCCGTCATGCCGGACCGTGTCTACCGATCATACGGGGCGAACGGGCTGATCGGGCGGGCCCGTGCGGACCTGGTTCAGACCCGTTCGGCCAGGACGTGGAGCTGGGTGGCCACCGCGTGGAAGGCGGGGAGCGCCGCCGCCTCGGCCTCCAGCCGGGCCAGGGCGTCCCGGGCGCCGGGCTGGGCGTCCACGAGGACGCCGGGGACCAGGTCGGCGAAGACGCGGACGCCGTGCACGGAGGTGACGTCCAGGCCGGCACCGCCGACCAGGTCGGACAGCTGGTCGGCGGTGAAGCGGCGGGGCACGGGGTCGCCCGCGCCCCAGTGCCCGTCGGGGTCGGTGAGGGCCTGCCGGGCCTCGGTGAAGTGGCCGGCGAGGGCGCGGGCGAGGACCGCGCCGCCGAGGCCGGCGGCGAGCAGGCTGAGGACACCGGAGGGGCGCAGGGCGGCGGCGACGGCCCGCAGGCCCTCCGCCGGGTCGTCCACGTACTCCAGGACGCCGTGGCAGAGGACGGCGTCGTAGGCGCCGCGGCCGACCACGTCGAACAGGCCCTGGGTGTCCCCCTGCACGCCGCGGACCAGGTCCGCGACGCCGGCCTCGGCGGCCCGGCGCTCCAGCGCGAACAGCGCGTTGGGGCTGGGGTCGACGACGGTGACCCGGTGCCCGAGGCGGGCGACCTCGACGGCGAACTGGCCGCTGCCGCCGCCCGCGTCGAGGACCTCCAGGGCGGCACCGCCGCCGGCCTCGGCCCGCCGGTCGAGGGCGTCCCGCAGGACCTCCCAGACCACGGCGGTGCGCAGGGACGCGCGGGGACGCGATGGGGTCTCCCCACCCAGGGAAGGCTCGGACACGGCGGGTGGCTCCTCGGCGCGGGTGGCGGCACCGCCGGTGCGGCGGTGGCGGATGACGGTCGTCGGCGGTCCCACCCTAATGGGCCGGGCCCCGGCCGCCCGCACTCCGCACCCCCGCGGGCCGTGACGGACACGGTCAGCCCACCCTGCCGTGCCCGCGGGCGGGTTGCGCGGGGACGGCGGGGAGCCGGGTCTGGAGGACCAGCCCCCGTTCGACGAGCCGCAGGAACATCGCGGCCGCGCGCAGCAGCTCGTCGGCCTCCCGCTCGCCCGCCGCCGAGGCGATCCCGGCCTCGGCGCGCGCCCGGCGGGCGGCGCCGGCGGCGAACAGGGCGCTCCACTCCGCGAGTTCGGGCACGACCTCGGGGAGGATCTCCCAGGCGCTGCGTATCCGGTGCCGCCGGCGGGCCGTGGTCTCCGGCCGGCCCCGCGCGGCGAGCACGGCGGCGGCCGTGCGCAGCGCGGCGAGGTGGGCGGTGGCGAACCGCTCGTGCGGGGCGTCGAGGGCGGCGGCCTCCACCAGGGCCTGCCGGGCCTGGGCGAGCAGTTCGGCGGCGGCGGGCGGGGCGGTGGCGCGGGCCGGCGGGGGCACGTCCCAGACGCCGGGCGCGGCGGGGACGCCGGGCGCGGTCGGGGAAGTCGGGACAAGGCGGACGTCGCTCCTGCCACGGGCCATGACGAACCTCCTTCGTCGGGGCGGTCCGGACCGGACGTCCGGGCCACCGTCTGCCACCATCGTCCTGCACCCCACTGACAATCGCCCTGACCTGCACGAACGTTCACCGGTGCGGTGCTGTGAGGCCCGCACCCGGGGATACGGTGCGTACAGGGAGAATCACCGGTATGGACAGCAGCAGTACGCGCCGCGGCAGGACCCGGCGCCGTCTCTTCGAGGCGGCCGTCACCCTCATCGCCGAACAGGGCTTCTCCTCCACCACCGTCGACGAGATCGCCGAACGCGCCGGGGTGGCCAAGGGCACCGTCTACTACAACTTCGCGAGCAAGACGGTGCTCTTCGAGGAACTGCTGCGAGAAGGCATAGAGCTGCTGACCCTCTCCCTCCGGCAGGCCGCGGACGACACGGCGGCCCGCGGCGGCGACCGGGTGGACGCGCTCGACGCGATGGTGCGGGCGGGCCTGGACTTCATCGCCCGCTACCCGGCGCTGACGCAGCTGTACGTCGCGGAGCTGTGGCGCACCAACCGGGCCTGGCAGTCGACCCTGACGCAGGTGCGGCAGCGGGCGATCGCCGTGATCGAGGGTGTGCTCGCGCAGGCCGTCGCCGAGGGCGAGCTGAGTCCGGAGATCGACGTGCCGCTGACGGCGTCGGCGCTGTTCGGGATGGTGCTCGTGGCCGCGCTGGACTGGCAGTCGTTCCAGCCGGAGCGGTCGGTGGAGGAGGTCCACGCGGCGCTGTCACGGCTGTTGCAGGGGCGCGTCGGAGGGCACGCGCGCTGACCCGGAGTTCCGGTACGTCCGGCACGTCCGGCACGTCCGTACGCGGCGCCCGTTCCGCCGCCCCGTGCCGGCGGTGCGGGCGCCGCGTTCCCCCCGCGGCCCCACTCTTCCGCCCGGCGGGGCGACGCCTCATCCGTACCGCTACTCATCCCGTACTCATCCGGCGGGCTGAGTACCCGGGTCGGCGAGCGGAAGGGGAGCGCCGACGTCCGGCTTACGATCACCCCATGTCCGTACTTCCCATGGTGTTCACCAGCGGCTGGGCGAGCGGGATCAACGCCTACGCGGTGGTCCTGCTGCTCGGCCTGTTCGGCAGGGCCGGTGTCGGCGAGGACGTGCCCGAGGCGCTGCAGCGCCCCGAGGTGCTGATCGTCGCCGGTGTGCTGTTCCTCTGCGAGGCCGTCGCCGACAAGGTCCCGTACGTGGACACGGTGTGGGACGCGGTCCACACCCTCGTCCGGCCCGCCTGCGGGGCGATGGTCGGTGCGCTGCTGGCCGGGCAGACCGGCGGTTCGGTGTCGGAGGTGGCCTACGGGGCGCTGGGCGGGACGACGGCGCTGGTGATGCACCTGGTGAAGATGAGCACGCGGATGGCGGTCAACAGCTCGCCGGAGCCGCTGAGCAACATCCTGGTGAGCGTCGCCGAGGACCTGGGCGTGGCCGCCCTCGTGGTCTTCGCCCTGTTCCACCCGGTGGTCGCGGCAAGCATCGCGGGGACGCTGCTGGTCCTGGGGATCGGGACGGTGGTGATCCTGTGGCGCCGGGTGCGCGCGTTCCGGGAGCGGCGCAAGGAGCGGAAGGCGGCGCGGCGGGAGGGGCGTACGGCGGCCCCGGCGGCGTAGGACGAGGCGGGACCGGCGGCGTTGGACGAGGCGGGACCGGCGGCGTTGGACGAGGCGGGACCGGCGGCGTTTCCGGTTCCGGATAAGGTCGGCCGCATGGCACGAATTGCGGTGATCGGCGCCGGCATGGGCGCCATGGCGGCGGCGGCCCGGCTGGCCGTCGCCGGGCACACGGTGACGGTGTACGAGCGCGGGGAGACCCACGGCGGAGGCGTCGGGCGGTTTGCCCGCGACGGCTTCGTCTTCGACACGGGACCGCAGCTGCTGCACCTGCCGGCCGTCTACCGCGACCTCTTCGTCAAGACCGGCAAGGAGTCCCTGGAGCAGAGCCTCGGCCTCACCCAGGTGGACCCGGCCGGCGCCCACCTCTTCCCGGACGGGACGGCCTTCGCGCTGCCCAACGCCTCGCGCGCCGGCGTCGTCCGGGCACTGGACGAGGCGGTGGGCCCGGGCGCGGGCGAGCGCTGGAGCGACCTGGTCAACCGGGCCCGGGAGGCGTGGGACGCGACCCGCCGCCCGCTGCTGGAGGAGCCGCTGAGCGCGGACCCGGCGGAACGGGCGGCCCTGGCCCGCGACCCCTACCCGGCCCCGCGCCGGCGCGGCCTCTTCCGGCGGAGCGCGCCTGCCACCCTCGCGGCCGTCGCGGAGCGGGAGTTGCGCGACCCCCGGCTCACGGCCCTCCTGGAGAGCCACGCCCTCGCCCACGGCCTCGACCCGCGCACCGCGCCGGCGAGCGCCACCGTCCTGCCGTACCTGGAGCAGACCTTCGGCAGCTGGTACGTGGCCGGCGGCCTGCGTGGCCTCGCCGACGCGCTGCACCGGCGGTGCGTGGCCCGGCGCGTGGAGTTCCGGTTCGGGGCCGAGGTGACCGGTGTGGTCGAGGAGGACGGCCGCGCGGCGGGCGTCCGACTCGCGGACGGAACCGTGGAGGAGGCGGCGTTCGTCGTCTCCGGCGCTCCGGATCCCGCTTCGGCGGCGCCTCCGCGTCCCGGCCGGTTCACCGTCTTCCTCGCCCTGCGCGGCGGGCGGGCGGCGGGGGCCGTACACCGCACGGTCGTCCACGCTCCCTCGCGTGACCGCGAGTTGGCGGGCGTCTTCGACGCGGCCGGCACCGATTACGTGCCGACCGTCACGGTCTACCGCCCCGACGACCCGTCCGTCCGCCCCGACGACGACCACGAGGCCGTCACCCTCACGGCGACGGTCGCTCCTCACGGGCGCGTGGACTGGACGGACGGCGAGGTGGTGGCCGCGTTCGCCGACCGCATGCTTCTTGCCGCGGAGGCGGCCGTTCCTGGGCTGGCGGGGCGGGTTCTGTGGCGTGAGGTGCGGACTCCGGCCGACACGGAGCGGGTTACGGGAGCTCCTGGTGGGGGTGTGCCGGCGCCGGCGTTGAGTGGGGGCGAGGGGGCGTTCCTGTTCCCCTCGAACTCGGGAGAGATGCCCGGAACTTACGGGGTGGGCGGGTTTGCCCATCCTGGGGGCGGTTTGGCCCATGCGGGGATGTCGGGGGCGTTGGTGGCGGGGCTGATCGTGGAGGGTGCGGGGTTCCGGGGTTCGCAGTGAGGGTTGCCCCTGTCCCGCCCCTTCGCCGTTTCCTGGGGCTGACGCCCCAGCCCCCGAAACCGCGCTCCGCGCGGTTGTCCTCAAACGTCGGACGGGCTTGATAGTGCGCCCGGGCGCACGTCAGCCTGTCCGGCGTTTGAGGACGAGCGGCGGAGCCGCGACAAGGGGGTCTGGGGCAGAGCCCCAGGAAACGGTGAAAGGGCGGGACCGGGGCGCCCTCAATACCCGTACCCCTGCGGCGGAGCCGGCGGCGGCGGTGCCTGCCCGTCGCCGGAGGGCCGCTGCTGCGGCACCCACACCCCGCCCGGCGGGGTGTCCATGTCGTACTGCCCGTGCCCGTACGGTCCGTGCTGCTGCGGATACGCGGCCGTCTGCTGCCCGTACATGTCGTACGACGGCTGCTGCTCGTACCCGGGCGCGGGCGGCACCCCGGCGCCGATGTACGGGTCGGAGTACGCCGCGTACTGCCCCTGACCCTGCCCCTGGCCGTAGTCGTAACCGCCGCCGCCGAACACCGAAGCCGCCTCCTCGACGACCGGGAAGGCCGCCGTGTCACCCGGACCGGGCGGCGCCGGGGGGCCGGAGGCCGCGGGCCCGTCGGAGGGCTGCTGGGGAACCGTCGGCATCATGGTCGTCGCGGCTCCCGCCTCCGCCGCCGTCAGCCGCTTGCGGGCGGCGCCCGGCGTACCGGGAGCGGGCGGCGCGGCCGCGGACTCGGCCGCAGGAGCGGACGGCTCGGCGGCCGCACCGCGCCCGGGCCGGCCGCCGCGCCGCCGCCCACCGCCGGAAGCACGGGAAGCACGGGAAGTACCGGAAGCACGGGAAGCCCCGCGAGGAGCCTCGTCCCGCCCCTTCCGCCGCAGCGCCCAGCCCGCCGAGAAGCCGCGCCGGAACGACAGCGTCACGTAGACCTGGCCGATGGCGAACGCGACGGCGCCGACGGCGATGACGACCACGGAGGGCAGGACGACGCCGGCCACCACCCCGAGGAAGCCGGTGAACGCGAGCAGCCTCCACCGCAGTCGGGCCTTCTCCTGAAACAGCACTTCGCCGAGCAGCCACAGCCCGACGGCGCCGAACGCGATGTAGAGGACCGTCCAGCCCATGAATCGCCCCTCCAGTCCGGCCGCCGCGACCGGCGGGCCGTCAGGACCGCTGGTGCAGTCCCAGGTTCTCGTAGATTTCCAAGGTGGCCGTGGAGTGGTTCAGGGTAATGAAGTGCAGCCCCGGAGTCTCCTCGGCCATCAACCGGGCACACAGCTCCGTCGCGTACTCGATCCCGATCGAGCGTACAGCCGCCGGGTCGTCCTCCACCGCGCGGATCCGCTCCGCGAGGTCCGCGGGGAACGCGGCGTTGCTGAGCTGCGCGAACCGTTCGATCTGCCGGACGTTGGTGACGGGCATGATCTCGGGGATGATCGGCGTCTCGCAGCCGGCGGCGTGGACGCGGTCGCGGAGCCGCAGGTAGTCCTCAGCGTGGAAGAACATCTGGGTGATGGCGAAGTCGGCGCCCGCCCGGCACTTGTCGACGAAGTGGCGGACGTCGGTGTCCCAGTCGGTGGAGCGCGGGTGCATCTCGGGGAAGGCCGCGACGCCCACGCAGAAGTCGCCGGACTCCTTGATGAGCCGCACCAGTTCGACGGCGTAGTGCAACCCCTTGGGGTGACGCACCCAGTCCCCGGTGGGGTCGCCGGGCGGGTCGCCGCGCAGGGCGAGCATGTTGCGGATGCCGACGTCGGCGTACTGGCCGATGACGTTGCGCAGTTCGGCCACGGAGTGGTTGACGGCGGTGAGGTGGGCGACGGGGGTGAGGGTGGTGTCGGTCGCGATGCGCTCGGTCACCCGGACGGTGCCCTCGCGGGAGGAGCCGCCGGCGCCGTAGGTCACGGAGACGAAGGTGGGCGCGACCGCTTCGATCCGCCGGATGGCGTTCCAGAGCGTCCGCTCGCCCTTCTCGGTCTTGGGGGCCGCGAATTCGAAGGAGTACGAACGCTCGCCTGAAGCGAGCAGGTCACGCACGGTACGGGCGTGATCCGTCCTGGTGGAGGCAGTGCCAAGGGCCATACCGGTCAAGTTAACCAGCGGGGTGACGATCTTCCCAAGCACTGTCCACGATCTGGCCGCTTCCCGGCCCCGGGTGTCCGGTACGCCCTGCCCCGCCTTCCCCGGACCCTGCCCAAACACCGACTTTCCGGATTTTCCCGGACCGGCGGAAAGGATTCCGCCTTGATGCCTACGTCTCGCGAGGCAGGGGGGGAGCGGGTCCGGGTGGCGCGCTTCGTGGTCCTTCCGGACTGCGACGACGCGCTCTCCGCGGCCCCCTCCCTCATCCGCCAGGACACCCGGACCACCCCCCACCCCTCCGGCCGGCCCTGGATCGCCGGCCACTGGCACGACGGGGACGTCACCGCCGTACGGGCCGGCCGGGCCGCGCTGGCGGTGATCGGCTGCTGCCCCGTCCGGCCCGAGGAGCTCCGGCGCCGGGCCGACGTGCTGCGCGACCTGACCGCCCTGGACGGCCTGGCCCGCGCGCTCCCCGGCAGCTTCCACCTGGTGGCCGCGCTGGACGGCGCCGTCCGGGTCCAGGGCACGGCCTCCGGCCTGCGGCTGGTCTTCCGGGCCACCGTCGGCGGCGTCGAGGTGGCCGCCGGCGACGCACTGCCGCTCGCCGGCGCCCTGGACTCCGCGCCCGACGAGGAGGAACTGGCCGTCCGCCTGCTGTGGCCGGTCCCGCACCCCCTCTTCGCCACGTCGCTCTGGCGCGGCGTCACCGCCGTCCCCGCCGAGGACGCCCTGTACGTGTCCCGCGACGGGCGCTCCGTCCGGCACTCCCGCTGGTGGGCGCCGCCCGAACCGGTGCGCTCGATGTCCGGCGGCGCGACGACTACTTCAGCCGGCTGATCACCGTGGCCCCCGGCCCGGCGGCCCGGCGACGGCCCCTGCCGTGACGGCAGCCGGGACCAGGCGCCGGCCGGGCGCGGTCCGCACGGTGTTCCGGCTGACCGCGGGGCACCGCCCGGCGCTCGTCACCGCCACCGTCCTCACCCCGGTGGGCTCGGCGCTCGGCCTCGCGCAGCCGCTGCTCGCGCAGCGGATCGTGGACGCGAGCGCGGACGGCCGCCTGCTGTGGCCGCTGCTCTTCCTGGCCGCGCTGTTCGTGGCCGAGGCCGGCACGGCGGCGGTGGGCCGCTTCGTCCTGGAGCGGATGGGCGAGGGCGTCGTCCGCGGGCTGCGCCACCGGCTGGCCGGCCGGCTGCTGCGGCTGGAGATGCGCGAGTACGAGCGTCACCGGACCGGCGACCTCGTCTCCCGCGTCACCGTCGACACCACCGTGCTGCGCGAGGTCGTCTCCCAGGCCCTGGTGGACCTGGTCACCGGCGCGCCGGCCTCGGCGGGCGCGGTGGCGCTGACGCTCTGGCTCGACCCGCTCCGGCTGCTCCTGGTCGCCCTCACGGTGGCGGCGGCCGCCGCGGTGGTGACCTGTGTGCCCACCGGGATCCGCACGGCGTCGGAGCGGACGCAGCACGCCGTCGGGGCCATCGCGGCGGATCTCGAACGGGTCCTGGGCGCCCTGCCGATGGTCCGGGTGCACCGCGCGGAGGAACGGGCGCGCATCGCCGTCGTCGACCAGAACACCCACGTCGTCCACGGCTCGCTGTGGGACAACATCACCTACGCGGCACCGGGGGCGAGCCGTGCCGAGGTACGGCGGGTGGTCGAACTCGCGCGGCTAGCCGAGGTGGTGGACCGGCTGCCGGGCGGGCTCACGGGCCGGTCGGGGAGCGCGGCGCGACCCTGTCCGGCGGCGAGCGGCAGCGGGTGGCGCTGGCCCGGGCCCTGCTCACCCGCCCCGCGCTGCTGCTGGACGAGCCGACGTCGCAGCTCGACGCGGTCAACGAGCTGGCGCTGGGGCGGGTGATGCGCGAGATCACCGAGGAGTGCGCGCTGCTGGTGATCGCCCACCGGCTGTCCACCGTGCAGAACGCCGACCGCATCGTCGTCCTGCACGAGGGCCGGGCCGTCGCCTCGGGCCGGCACGAGGAGCTGCTGTCCGGCTGTGCCGCCTACCGCGAACTGGCGGCGGCACAGATGCTGCGGATGGGCTGAGACGGGGTCAGCCGCCGAGCTTCGGCAGGCCGGGCAGGTTGATGCTGCCGTCGTCGCCCTGCCGCGTGAAGGTCTCCCTCGGCCCGCCCTCCCAGAAGACCACCAGGGAGGTGGCGTCCGACTTCTCGATGAGGCCCATGGTGCGCTTGTCGCTTTTGTCCGTGCAGTCGTCGAGCTTGAATGACTTGCCGTTGACCGTGCCGGTGCAGGTGCGCTTGCCGTCGTGCGACACCAGGGCCGCGAACCCGCCGCCAATGCTCAGGGCCATCGGCCCGTCGGAGGTCTGCGCCAGGTAGACGCCCTCGGGGGAGCCGGCGGCGGGCTTGCCCTTGGAGCCGCCGCCCTTCGCGCCCTCACTCGGAGCGGCGGACCGCCCCACCGACTGCTCCGGCTTGACGTCGGCCTTCTTGCCGCCCTTGTCGTCCTTGTCGCCGCTCCCGCTCGAACACCCCGTCATCAGCACCGCGGCGATGAGCGCCGCCCCCGTGACCTGTGCCGCCTTGCGCACTGCCTGTCCCCCTCCGTCGTGTTCCGAACGCCCATAATCGAACGCCCGCACGACAACCTACCGGAGGTGTCAGTCGCGCTCGCGGATCCGGCGGGCCAGGCGGGCCGCGGCGTCGCCGGGGTCGTCGGCCTCGGTGAGGGCGCGGACGACGACGACGCGCCGGGCGCCGGCGTCGAGGACCTGGTCGAGGTTGCCCTCGTCGATGCCGCCGATGGCGAACCAGGGCCGCTCGGGCCGCAGCGCGGCGGTGTGCCGCACCAGGGAGAGGCCGGGCGCGGGGCGGCCGGGCTTGGTGGGGGTGGGCCAGCAGGGGCCGGTGCAGAAGTAGTCGACGCCCGGCTCGCGGATCGCCGCCTCGGCCTCGGCTTCGCTGTGCGTGGAGCGGCCGATCAGCACGTCGTCGCCGAGGATGGCGCGCGCGGCGGGTACGGGGAGGTCGCCCTGGCCCAGGTGCAGGACGTCGGAGCGGATGGCGTGGGCGACGTCGGCGCGGTCGTTCACCGCGAGGAGCCTGCCGTGCCGGCGGGCGGCGTCGGCCAGGACGGCCAGGTGCTCCAGCTCCTCGCCGGCCTCCATGCCCTTGTCGCGGAGCTGCACGATGTCGACGCCGCCGGCGAGGACGGCGTCCAGGAACTCGGGGAGGTCGCCCTGGCGCTTGCGCGCGTCGGTGCACAGGTACAGCCGGGCACCCGCGAGGGCCTCCCGGGCCGTCGGGGCGTGCGGAAGCGTACGGGCGGTGGCGGACATCGGGTTTCCCCCCGGGGTCGGCGGTGCGCGGACGGGACGGGCCCGGCCGCGCACCGCGGGCGGTTCACTGCGGAACGGTCAGACGGCGAGCGCCTGGGCGCGCCGCTTCACCTCCGTGCCGCGATTCTCCCGCAGCGCCTGCGCGGGCGTGCCCGGCAGGGTCGGGTCGGGAGTGAACAGCCACTCCAGCATCTCCTCGTCGGTGAACCCGTCGTCCTTCAGCAGGGTCAGGGTCCCGGCCAGGCCCTTCACCACCTTGCCTTCGGCGATGAAGTCGGCGGGTACCTGGAGCACCCGGTTCTCCCCGCGGCGCACGGCGATCAGCTGGCCCTCCTTCACCAGCTGCCGTACGCGCGTCACCTCCACGTCGAGCATCTCGGCGATGTCGGGGAGGGTGAGCCACTTGGGGACGAGAGCGTCGGTCTTCGTGTCAATCTCGGTCACGGGACAAGCCTGCCATCCGCCACGGACACCCGGTACCCGGGGACACCCGGGGGTGTCGTTTCCTGGGGCTGCGCCCCGGGCGTGCACATCAGCCCGTCCGGCGTTTGAGGACGAGCGGCGAAGCCGCGATCAGGGGGTCTGGGGGCTTGCCCTCAGGAAACGGCGAAAGGGCGGGACCGGGGCAACCTCACCCCACCGCCGACTTCAGCGGCACCCCCGCATCCGCCACCAGCCCCCGATCCACCACCGCGCCCTTCTCAATGAGCTTGCGCCCCTGCGCCAGATCCCGCGGCCGCCCCACCGCCAGCAGAGCGACCAGCACCCCGCCCCGCAACCAGCACACGGTCCACGCCGCCCCCGCCGGATCCCCCCGCCACACCAGCTCGTCGGCCGCCGCGTGATGCCCGGCGTACTGCACGAACCGCCCGAACTGCTCGGACCAGAAATAGGGCACCGGATCGTAGACCGGCCCCTCGGCCGGCCCGTGGACGATGTTCGCGGCGACGGTCTTCGGCCCCTGGAGGGCGTTGTCCCAGTGGTGGACGAGGAGCCGCTCCCCATACCGCGCGGAGGGGAAGGAGGCGCAGTCCCCGACCGCGTACACGTCCGGGACGGACGTCCGCAGCCGGTCGTCGGTGACGACGGAGCGGTCCGCCGCGAGCTCGACGCCCGAGCCGGCGAGCCAGCCGGTCGCGGGCCGCGCGCCGATGCCCACGACGACGGCGTCGGCGGCCAGCCGGGTGCCGTCGGCGAGCAGCACGGCCCCCGCCTCCAGGGCGGCCACCCGGGCGCCGGTGAGCAGCCGGGCGCCGCTCTGCGCGTACCAGTCGGCCATGGGGGCGGCGACCTCGGCGGGCAGCGCGCCGGCCAGCGGCCGGTCGGCGGCCTCGACGACGGTCACCCGGCAGCCGGCCTCGCGGGCGGCGGTGGCGAACTCGGCGCCGATCCAGCCGGCTCCGACGGCGACGACGTCACCCTTCCGCTCCAGCAACGGACGCAGCCGCTCCGCGTCGTCCAGGGTGCGCAGCAGATGCACACCCGGCAGGTCTTCGGCACCGGGCAGCCGGACCGGCTCGGCGCCGGTGGCCACCACCAGGACGTCGTACGGGACCGGGCCGTTCGGCGTGTCGACCTCGTGGTCGGCGGCGCGCAGCCCGGTGACCTCCAGGCCGAGGGCCAGCTCGATGTCCAGCGAGGCGAAGTCGACCTCGAAGGCGGACCCCTCCGCCTTGCCGAGCAGCACCGCCTTGGACAGCGGCGGTCGGTCGTAGGGCGGGTGGGGCTCGGCGCCCAGCAGGGTGATGGTGCCCCGCCAGCCCTGTTCGCGGAGGGCGACGGCGGTCTGCACGCCGGCCATGCCGGCGCCGGCGATGACGGCGCGCCGCCGCGCCGTGCCTCCCGCCGGCTCGTCGGGGGCCGTACCACTGCGGGTGTTCGTCTGCTCACTCACCCGATCACTGTAGGCGGGCGGACGAGGTCACCCGGAGCACCGTGCGGCGAGACCTCCGACACAACACCACCGCGCCGCGCACCCCCGGGCGGTCCCCCGCCGCCTTCCGTCGCGTTCGCGGCCCGTACTAGGGTGGCCGGTGCACAAGCACTCGCGGGAGCCCGGACGGACCGGGCTGAGAGGGAGGCTGGACGGCCTCCGACCGTACGAACCTGATCCGGGTCATGCCGGCGAAGGGAGGGGCTGGACGCCCATGCACGCGTCTACGCGCTCAGCACCGGGACCGTACGACGTCCTGGTGATCGGCGGCGGGATCATCGGCCTGGTGACCGCCTGGCGCGCCGCCCAGCGGGGCCTGCGGACCGCCGTCGCCGACCCGGCGCCCGGCGGTGGAGCCGCCCTCGTGGCGGCCGGAATGCTGGCCGCCGTCACCGAACTGCACTACGGCGAGCAGGCCCTGCTCGCCCTCAACCTGGCCTCGGCCCGCCGCTACCCCGACTTCACGGCCGAGCTGGAGGAGGCGAGCGGCCGGGACACCGGCTACCGCGCCTGCGGCACCCTCGCCGTCGCCCTCGACGCCGACGACCGCGCCCACCTGCGCGAACTCGGCGCGTTCCAGCGGCGCTGCGGGCTTGAGGCGGAGTGGCTGACCGGCCGCGAGTGCCGCCGCCTGGAACCGATGCTCGCCCCCGGC
This sequence comes from Streptomyces huiliensis, assembly GCF_020037025.1. Taxonomy (GTDB): domain Bacteria; phylum Actinomycetota; class Actinomycetes; order Streptomycetales; family Streptomycetaceae; genus Streptomyces; species Streptomyces huiliensis. Next base: position 28,741 of record NZ_JAIQLH010000021.1, read on the forward strand.
GTCCAGGGCGGCCTGCGCGTGGACGGCGACCACCAGACCGACCCCCGGCGGCTGGCCGCCGCCCTGCTGACGGCCTGTGAACGCGCCGGGGTCACCCTCCACCGCACGGCCGTCGCCCGGGTGCTGCTCGACGGCGACCGGGCCGCGGGCGCCGAACTCGCCGACGGCGGACGGATCGCCGCCGGCCAGACCGTCCTCGCGGCCGGCAGCCACAGCGGCCGGATAGCCGGGCTGCCCGACGCCGTCCTGCCGCCGGTCCGCCCGGTCAAGGGCCAGACGCTGCGGCTGCGGATCCCCGAGGCGTACCGGCCGTTCCTCTCCCGCACCGTCCGGGCGGTCGTCCGCGGCAACCCCGTCTACCTGGTGCCCCGGGAGAACGGTGAACTGGTGATCGGCGCGACCACCGAGGAGCTGGGCTGGGACACCACCGTCACCGCCGGCGGCGTCTACGAACTGCTGCGCGACGCGCACGAGCTGGTGCCCGGCCTCACCGAGCTGCCGCTCGCCGAGACCTCGGCCGGGCTGCGCCCCGGCTCCCCCGACAACGCGCCCCTGCTCGGCCCGACCGAGCTGCCGGGCCTCCACGTGGCCACCGGCCACCACCGCAACGGCGTCCTGCTGACCCCGCTCACCGGGGACGTCATGGCCGAGGCGCTGACCACCGGGCGGCTGCCCGAGGAGGCCCGCCCGTTCTCCCCCCGCCGGTTCGCCGCGTCCGGCGCCGCTTCCTCTTCCGCTACCGCTACCGCTCTCGCCCAGGAGCCCTCCGCATGACCGACGTCCACACCATCCACGTCAACGGCGAGCGGCGCGCCGTCCCGCCCGGGACCACCCTCGCGACGCTCGTCACCGGCCTCACCGGTCGTCCGGACTCCCCGGGCGGCGTGGCCGCCGCCGTCAACGAGGCCGTCGTCCCGCGCGGCCGCTGGGCGGACACGCCCCTGCGCGACGGCGACCGCGTCGAGGTGCTCACCGCGGTGCAGGGAGGCTGACATGGCGGACGACGTGCTCACCATCGCCGGCACCCCCTTCACCTCCCGCCTGATCATGGGCACGGGCGGGGCGCCCAGCCTCGACGTCCTGGAACGGGCCCTGCTCGCCTCCGGCACCGAACTGACCACCGTCGCGATGCGCCGCCTCGACCCGGCGGTCCGCGGCTCGGTCCTCTCCGTCCTCGAACGGCACGGCATCCGGGTGCTGCCCAACACCGCCGGCTGCTTCACCGCCGGCGAGGCCGTGCTCACCGCCCGGCTGGCCCGCGAGGCGCTCGGCACCGACTGGGTGAAGCTGGAGGTCATCGCCGACGAGCGCACCCTCCTCCCCGACCCCATCGAGCTCCTCGACGCGGCCGAGATCCTCGTCGACGACGGCTTCACCGTCCTCCCCTACACCAACGACGACCCCGTCCTCGCCCGCCGCCTGGAGGACGCCGGCTGCGCCGCCATCATGCCCCTCGGCTCCCCCATCGGCTCCGGCCTAGGCATCCGCAACCCGCACAACTTCCAGCTGATCACCGAGCGGGCGCGGGTCCCGGTCATCCTGGACGCGGGCGCGGGCACCGCCTCCGACGCGGCGCTCGCCATGGAGCTGGGGTGCGCCGCCGTGATGCTCGCCTCCGCGGTGACGCGCGCCCAGGAGCCGGTCCTCATGGCGGAGGCCATGCGCCACGCGGTCGAGGCGGGACGCCTCGCGCACCGGGCGGGGCGCATCCCGCGGCGCCATTTCGCGGAGGCTTCCTCGCCTACGGCGGGTATGGCGGTCCTTGATCCGGAGCGACCGGCTTTCAGCGCGCTCTGAGGAGAGTGGTCCCCAGCCCCGCCCCTTCCCGTTTCTTGCAGGGGCTGCGCCCCGCACCCCCGAAGCGCCCTGCGGGCTCCCCCAGAGGGGGCACCCCCAGTCCTCAAACGCCGGACGGGCTGTTCATCCAGCCCGTCCGGCGTTTGAGGACGAGCGGCGGAGCCGCGACAAGCGGGGTCTGGGGCGCAGCCCCAGGAAACGGCGAAGGGGCGGGCCAGGGGCAACCCCAATGTCACCGTTCCGCACCCGTAGCTCCGGACGGCCCCACGAAAGCACAGCCGACCACCGATCACTCGTAGACTCGTCAACCGTGGATACGACCCTGCCGGACCCCCTCGTCGACCAGCTGCTCGACGGCCGCTACCGCATTCAGGCGCGGGTAGCCGCAGGCGGCATGGCCACGGTCTACCGGGCCCTGGACACCCGGCTCGACCGGGTGGTCGCCGTCAAGGTGATGCACCCGTCCCTCGCCGCGGACACGGTCTTCGTCGAACGCTTCATCCGGGAGGCCAAGTCGGCGGCGCGCCTGGACCACCCGAACGTGGTCGGCGTCTACGACCAGGGGACGGACCGCGGGTACGTCTACCTCGCGATGGAGTACGTGGCCGGCTGCACGCTGCGGGACGTGCTGCGCGAGCGGGGCGCGCTCCAGCCGCGGGCGGCGCTGGACATCGCGGAGCCGGTGCTGGCCGCGCTGGGCGCCGCCCACCGCGCGGGCCTGGTGCACCGCGACATGAAGCCGGAGAACGTGCTGATCGGCGACGACGGCCGGGTCAAGGTCGCCGACTTCGGCCTCGCCCGCACCGTGGGCACCAGCAGCGCCACGAACACCGGTTCCATCCTGGGCACCGTCTCGTACCTCGCGCCCGAGCAGATCGAGCACGGCACCGCGGACACCCGCACCGACGTCTACGCCTGCGGGGTCGTCCTCTACGAGATGCTCACCGGCGTCAAGCCGCACAGCGGCGCCAGCCCCGCCCAGATCCTCTACCAGCACCTGCACCGGGACGTGCCCGCGCCGTCGCAGGAGGTCCCGGGGCTGGCCCCGGAGCTCGACGACCTGGTGACCGTGGCCACCGCCCGCGACCCGGAGCTGCGCCCGTCGGACGCCGTCGGCATGCTGGGCCTGGTCCGGGCGGCCCGCGCGACGCTGTCCCGCGAGCAGTTGGACGCCCGGCCGCCGCTGGCCGGCGGGGCGGCCCCGGCCGGCGACGAGGACCCGACGAGCGTCCTGCCGCGCCCGGTCACCGTACGGCCGGTGACCCCGGCGGAGGCCCCCGTACCGGACCCGATGGACATGACGGCGCGGTTCGACGGCCCGCCCGAGCCCCCGCCGCCGCCCGCTCCCCCGGCTCCGCCGCGGCGGTTCGCCGCCCTGCGGCGCCGGCCGCGGCGCGCGGTGCTGGTGGTGGCCGGCGTGCTGCTGGCCCTGCTGGCCGGCACGGGCGTCTGGTACATCAACGCCGGCCAGTTCACCTCCGTCCCGGCCGTGCTGGACCTCACCCAGGCGCAGGCCGAGAAGAAGCTGGAGAAGTCCGGCCTCAAGACGCGGATCCGCCCCGAGTTCAGCGACACCGTCGAGCGCGGCCACGTGATGTCCACCGACCCCAAGCCCGGCGAGCGCATCCGGAACACCGGCCGGGTGACCGTCGTCGTCTCCCGCGGCCCGGAGCGGGCCGAGGTGCCCAACGTCGTGGGCATGCGGCTGGACGAGGCGAAGAAACGGATCGCCCAGGCGGGTCTGACGGTCGGCGACGTCCGGACGCAGTTCAGCGACGAGACCCCGCAGGGCGAGGTCCTCTCCAGCGACCCCCGGGGCGGCGACGAGCGGCGCCCCGACTCCCCGGTGTCCCTGGTGGTCAGCAAGGGCGAGCCGGTGGACGTGCCGGACGTGTCCGGTCTCCTGCCGGACGACGCCGAGTCCGTGCTGAGCGACGCCGGCCTGCGGATCAAGGTCTCCGACGCGCAGGTGTACTCCGACCGGGAGAAGGGCGACGTCGCCGAGCAGTCACCGGCCCGGGGCGTGCAGGCGGCCAAGGGCGACACCGTGACCGTCACCCTGTCCAAGGGCAAGGAGATGCTCACCGTCCCCGACGTCACCGGCAAGAACGAGGCCGACGCCAAGCGGATCCTGACCGCCGCCGGCTTCCAGGTCCGGGTGGACCGGCCGTTCTTCTTCCCCCGCGACTCCGTGGACAGCCAGTCGGTCCGGGCCGGCGACAAGGCCGCCCGCGGCGACACGATCACCATCCGCCTCAAGGGAGCACTGTGATGGCGGGCATACCCCGCAACCCCGTCGGCGGCCACATCCCCGTGGCCGGCGGCCTCGCCCGCACCGGCCTGCCCTACGCGCGGGAGATCGGCGCCGAGGCCGTGCAGGTCTTCGTCGCCAACCCGCGCGGCTGGGCGACGCCGCCCGGCAGCCCGCGGCAGGACGAGGAGTTCCGCGCGGGCTGCGCGGCGGCCGGGCTGCCGGTGTACGTCCACGCGCCCTACCTGATCAACTTCGGCTCCCACACCGAGGCGACCGCCGAACGCTCCGTGGACTCCCTCCGCCACTCCCTCCACCGGGGCCGGCAGATCGGCGCCCGCGGCGTCGTCGTCCACACCGGCTCCGCCACCGGCGGCCGCCCGCGCGCCGAGGCCCTCGCCCAGGTGGGCGAGCGCCTGCTCCCCCTCCTCGACGAACTGACCCACGACGACGACCCCCGCCTCCTCCTGGAGCCGACGGCCGGCCAGGGCGCGTCCCTCTGCTCCTGGATCGCCGACCTGGGCCCCTACTTCGACGTCCTCGGTCACCACCCGAAGCTCGGTGTCTGCCTCGACACGTGCCACTTGTTCGCGGCCGGCCATGATCTCGCCGCTCCCGGCGGGATGAAGGCGGCTCTCGACGAGCTCGTCGCCGTGGTCGGGCCGGGGCGGCTCGGGCTCATCCATGCGAATGACTCGAAGGATGTGGCGGGGGCGCACAAGGACCGGCACGAGAACATCGGCTCGGGGCATATCGGGGCCGCCCCCTTCGCGGATCTGTTCGTCCACCCGGAGACGGAGGGCGTCCCGCTGACGATTGAAACGCCTGGTGGCGTGGCGGGGCATGCGGCGGATGTGGCGCGGCTGAAGGGGTTGCGGGGCTGAGCCCCGCGGGAGTTTGCCCCAGCCCCGCCCTTTCACCGTTTCTTGCGGGGGCAAGCCCCCGCACCCCTGAAACCGCGCTTCGCGCGGTTGTCCTCAAACGCCGGACAGGCTGAAGTGCGCGCCCGAGGCGGCACTATCCAGCCCGTCCGGCGTTTGAGGACGAGCGGCGAAGCCGCGATCAGGGGGTCTGGGGGCGCAGCCCCCAGGAATCGGCGAAGGGGTGGGGCCGGGGCACCCCCACCGCGGCCAGCAGCCGCCCCACCACCCCCACCCCGTCCAACGTCAGCACCGACTCCGGATGAAACTGCACCCCGGCGAACCCGGGCCCGCGCAGAGCGTGGACCTCGCGCGTCACCGGATCCACCGCGACCTCCACCCCGTGCGCCCCGAGCTCCCCCGCCACCGCCGCATCACACCGCGCGGTGAACGTGTTGTAGAACCCGACCGTCTCGGACCGCCCGAAGAAGTCGATCCGCTCCTGCGCCCCCTGAAAAGGCACCGCCTTCCGGACGATCTCCAACCCCAGCTCAGCCGCGATGAGTTCGTGCCCGAGGCAGACCCCGAGGAGCCCGTGCCGATGCCCGGCGAGGAGATCGGCGGTCAGCCCGCGCAGCAGCCGCATGCGGGGGTCGCCGGCGGCGGACGGATCGCCGGGGCCGGGCCCCAGGACGACCGGGCCCTCGTGGGCGAGGGCCGCCTCGCGCAGGCCGGGCTCGTCGAAGCGCCGGACGGTGACGTCGAACCCCGAGGCCCGCAGCAGATGGCCGAGCATGGCCGTGAACGTGTCCTCGGCGTCGACGACGAGCGCGTGCCCGGACGCAGCACCGGACCCGGCCCCGGGCACCGGATCCTGCATCCGCAGCCAGAACGGCGCCAGATCCGCCCGCCGAGCGTCCAGCGCGGCCCGCACCCGCGGATCGTCGGCGAGCCCGGCGGAAACGCCCGCGGCCGGGCGCCCGCCACCCGGCCGGACGCCGAGCGCCGCCAGCACGGCCGCCGCCTTCGCGTGCGTCTCTGCCACCTCGCCGCGCGGGTCGGAGTGCCGGACGAGGGTGGCGCCGACGGAGAGCCGCAGCCGGCCGCGCCGGTCGATGTCGGCGGTGCGGATGAGGATGGGGGAGTCCAGGGTCCGGGCGCCGCCCGCGTCGCGGCCGATGAGGGCGAGGGCGCCCGCGTAGTAGCCGCGCCCGTCGGCCTCGTGGCGGCGGATGACCCGGCAGGCGTTCTCGACCGGCGAGCCGGTGACCGTCGCCGCGAACATCGTCTCCTTCAGTACCTCCCGCACGTCCAGCGACGACCGTCCCCGCAGTTCGTACTCGGTGTGCGCGAGGTGGGCCATCTCGCGCAGCCGCGGGCCGATGACCACGCCGCCCCGGTCGCCGACGGTGCACATCATCTTCAGCTCCTCGTCCACGACCATGGACAGCTCCTCCACCTCCTTGCGGTCGTGGAGGAAGGCGAGCAGCCCCTCGGCGGAGGGCCCCTCGGCCGGGTAGCGGTAGGTGCCGCTGATCGGGTTCATCACCACCGTGCCGCCGGACATCCGCACATGGACCTCGGGGCTCGCCCCGACCAGCGTCCGGTCGCCGGTGTGCACGACATACGTCCAGTACGCGCCGCGCTCGCCGGACAGCAGCCGCCGGAAGAGGGCCAGCGCGTCGGCCGCGCAGAACCCGTGGATCTCCCCCTCGAAGGTGCGGCGGACCACGAAGTCCGCCCCCTCCCCCGTGCCGATCTCGTCCCGCACGACCCGCTCGACGATCCGCGCGTACTCCTCGTCGCCCACGTCGAACGCGCCGCCCTCCACCCGCACCTCGTGCGCGGGGAGCGCGGCGAGGACGTCGGCGAGCGGCAGCTCGTACGTCTCCTCGGGGCGCAGGACGAGCAGCGGCGTCCCGTCGTCCCGCACCTCGAAGCCGCGCTCGCGCAGCTGCCGGAACGGGACGAGGGCCAGCGCGTCGTGCGCCGGGCCGCCCGGGGCGGGCGGGCCGTCGGGCAGCGCGATGTCCGCGAGCCGCTCGGCTTCGGCGACCGGGCCGGTGAGCAGCTCGACGGTGTCCCCGGCCAGGCCGGGGGTGCGGCGGTGGAGCAGGGCGAACGGCGGGTGGCCCGGGGCGGTGAGCCGGGTCAAGAGAGTCGCGGTCGTGTCGTGCACTGGACGGGTTCCTTCCGGTGGGGAGAGGAACGGCCCGGGCCCGGAAACGCCGAAGGCCGCCCCTCGGGCGGCCTCGCGTCGGTGTGGGTACGCGCAGTCAGTGGGCCGCCGGATGAGCGGTCCACCACCAGTTCTGGTTGCTGTGTGCGTACATGCCGCGCACCTTACCGGATGGCGGAGAACTTCGTCTCAGAGTCCGGTCCGCAGGATGGATGGGCGTCCGCACCCCGTAATGTGGGGAGCGTGACCGTGAACGCTGAAATCCACGCCGGTGGCAACACCTGGCGCTCCCTGCCCGCGGCGCAGCAGCCTGACTGGCCGGACTCCGAGGCTCTGCGCGATGTGATCGCCGAGCTCGAGTCCTATCCGCCTCTCGTCTTCGCCGGTGAGTGCGACCAGCTGCGTCAGCGTCTGGCCGCGGTGGCCCGGGGCGAGGCGTTCCTGCTCCAGGGCGGCGACTGCGCCGAGGCGTTCGACGCGGTCGGCGCGGACCAGATCCGCAACAAGCTCAAGACGCTGCTCCAGATGGGTGCGGTGCTCACCTACGCCGGTTCCGTGCCGGTCGTCAAGGTCGGCCGGATCGCCGGCCAGTACAGCAAGCCGCGTTCGAAGCCGACCGAGACCCGGGACGGCGTGACCCTGCCGACCTACCGGGGCGACTCGGTCAACGGCTTCGCCTTCACGCCCGAGGCCCGGACCCCGGACCCGCAGCGGCTGAAGCGGATGTACCAGGCGTCGGCGTCCACGCTGAACCTGGTGCGCGCCTTCACCACGGGCGGCTACGCGGATCTGCGCCAGGTGCACGCCTGGAACCAGGACTTCGTCCGCTCCTCGCCGTCCGGCCAGCGCTACGAGCAGCTGGCGCGGGAGATCGACCGTGCGATGAACTTCATGAACGCCTGCGGGGTGGACCCGGAGGAGTTCAGGACGGTCGAGTTCTACGCCTCGCACGAGGCGCTGATCCTGGACTACGAGTCGGCGCTGACCCGTGTCGACTCGCGGACCGGCCGGCTGTACGACGTGTCGGGCCACATGGTGTGGATCGGCGAGCGCACCCGGCAGCTGGACGGGGCGCACATCGAGTTCGCGTCGAAGATCCGCAACCCGATCGGCGTGAAGCTGGGTCCGACGACCACGCCCGAGGAGGCGCTGACCCTCATCGAGCGGCTGGACCCGGAGCGCGAGCCGGGCCGGCTGACGTTCATCACCCGGATGGGCGCGGACAAGATCCGCGACAAGCTGCCCACCCTGGTGGAGAAGGTCACGGCGTCCGGCGCCCAGGTGGTGTGGGTCTCCGACCCGATGCACGGCAACACCTTCGAGGCGGCCTCGGGCCACAAGACCCGCCGCTTCGACGACGTGCTGGACGAGGTCAAGGGCTTCTTCGAGGTCCACAAGGCGCTGGGCACCCACCCGGGCGGCATCCACGTCGAGCTGACCGGCGACGACGTCACCGAGTGCGTGGGCGGCGGCGACGAGATCTTCGTGGACGACCTCCACCAGCGGTACGAGACGGCCTGCGACCCGCGGCTCAACCGCAGCCAGTCGCTGGACCTGGCCTTCCTGGTCGCGGAGATGTACCGGGACCAGTGACCGGCCGCTGAGCCGGCATACGCGAGGGGCGCGGATCTGTGATCCGCGCCCCTCCGTGCTACCGCGCGTTGTCGCCGCCGGAGCGGGAAAGGTAAGGTAAGGGTTACCTACCTTTTTGATCTTCTCCTTCCGGCGAGGCGGTGACCGCGTGTACGTCTGCTCGTGCTTCGGGATCACGGAGCAGCAGGTGCGTGAGCACGCGGAGAACGGTGCGTGCACGCCCCGGCAGATCGCGTCCGCGACCAAGGCCGGCACGGACTGCGGCAGCTGCGTACGCCGCGTCCAGGCCCTGCTGGGGCGGGGCGCCTGCCCGCGGCGGGAGCTGGTGGACCAGGGCTCCCGGGACCCGCTGGCGGCCGAGGCGAACGGCCCGGCGACGGCCACGGCGTCCATACCGCAGGTCCCGTCCATACCGCAGGTCCCGTCCGCTCCGCCCGTCCCGCCCGTGACACCGCCCGTGGACGGGATCGTCCGCGCGGCCTAGTGCGACGCCTCGCCGTTCGACTGCTCGATGAACTGCGCCAGGTACAGCGGCTCGCCCAGCTTCTCGATCAGCTCCAGCTGGGTGTCGAGGTAGTCGATGTGGTCCTCCTCGTCGGCGAGGATCGACTCGAAGATGTTGGCCGAGGTGATGTCGCCCTTGGCGCGCATCACCTCCACCCCGCGCCGGAGGCGGTCGATGGCCTCCACCTCGACCTGCCGGTCGGCCTGGAACATCTCCGTGATCGTCTGGCCGACGCGGACGTGGAACAGCCGCTGGTAGTTCGGCAGCCCCTCCAGGAAGATGATCCGGTCCGTGAGGACCTCGGCGTGCCGCATCTCGTCGAACGACTCGGCCCGCGTGTGCTCCGCGATCTTGGTCCAGCCGTGATGCTCCTGCATCTTCGCGTGCAGGAAGTACTGGTTGATGGCGGTCAGCTCACCCGTCAGCTGTTCGTTGAGGAATTCGATGATCTCCGGGTCGCCCTGCATCGCGCGGGCTCCTTCCAAGCTCATGACCGGCAGGATGCGCGCATCCTCGCACCGGCCTCCCGGGCCGTCCAGTAAGTGCACACTTAGTGGGAGTTGTCCGGACAGAGCGGTGGCCCCCGGTCATCGGCATCCGCCGGTGTCTGACACCATGGAGGCATGGGTCAGTCGGAAAGCCGCGAAGGGGAGCATCTCCAGCTGCCTCCGGGGCAGCGTCTCCAGCGTGGCTGGCCGGTGACCCACTACGGGCCCGTGCCGAGGTTCCGGCCGGACCGGTGGGAGTTCCGCGTCTTCGGCGCGACCGCCGACGGCGACAAGCGCTGCTGGACGCATGAGGAGTTCTCGGCCCTGCCGCACACCACGGTGGTCGCCGACTTGCACTGCGTCACCAAGTACAGCGTCCTCGACGCCGAATGGGGCGGCGTCGCCACCCGCACCATCCTCGAACTGGCCCCGCCCGCCCCGGACGTCACCCACGTCATGGTCTGGGCCGAGTACGGCTACAGCTCCAACCTCCGCCTCTCCGACTTCGCCTCCGACCGCTCGATCTTCGCCACCCACAAGGACGGCGAACTCCTCACCGCCGAACACGGCTTCCCGGTCCGGCTCGCGGTGCCGCACCTGTACGCCTGGAAGGGCCCGAAGTGGGTGCGCGGCGTGGAGTACATGACCGCGGACCGGCGGGGGTTCTGGGAGGAGCGCGGGTACCACAACATCGGGGATCCGTGGCGGGAGCAGCGGTATTCGTACCAGGAGGTACCGGGGGACGGCCCTGAGCTTTAGGGGCCCCCTGCGGGGGCTGTGCCCCGGTCCCACCCCTTCGCCGATTCCTGGGGCTGACGCCCCAGACCCCGAAACCGCGCTCCGCGCGGTTGTCCTCAAACGCCGGACGGGCTGGATTTAGCCCGTCCGGCGTTTGAGGACAGCGCCCGCAGGGCGCTTCGGGGGTGCGGGGGCTGGCCCCCGCAAGAAACGGTGAAAGGGCGGGACCGGGGCAACCCCCCGGCGTCAGCCGAAGAGCACCTTCACCTCCTCATACCGCTCAGCGGAAACCGTCTTCAAACAAGCCGTCGCCTCGGACAAAGGCACCCGCACGATCTCCGTCCCCCGAAGAGCCACCATCCGCCCGAACGCCCCCTCCCGCACCGCGGCAATCGCATGCAGCCCAAACCGCGTCGCCAGCCACCGGTCAAAAGCACTCGGCGTCCCACCCCGCTGGATATGCCCCAGCACGGTCGTCCGAGCCTCCTTCCCGGTCCGCCGCTCGATCTCCTTGGCGAGCCACTCGCCGACCCCCGACAGCCGGACGTGCCCAAAAGCGTCGAGCCCGCCGGAGGCGTCCTTCAGAACGAGCTCCCCGTCGACCGGCATCGCCCCCTCCGCGACCACCACGATCGGCGCGTAACTGGCCCGGAACCGCGACGTGACCCACCCGCACACCTCGTCCAGGTCGAACCGCTGCTCCGGGATGAGGATGACGTTGGCACCGCCGGCGAGGCCGGAGTGGAGGGCGATCCAGCCCGCGTGCCGGCCCATGACCTCGACGACGAGCACGCGCATGTGGGACTCGGCGGTGGTGTGCAGCCGGTCGATGGCCTCGGTGGCGATGTTGACGGCGGTGTCGAAGCCGAAGGTGTAGTCGGTGGCGGAGAGGTCGTTGTCGATGGTCTTGGGGACGCCGACGCACGGGATGCCGTGCTGCTCCCAGAGCCGGGCGGCGACGCCGAGGGTGTCCTCGCCGCCGATGGCGACGAGGGCGTCGACGCCGAGGCCGGCCAGGTTCTCGCGGATCCTGCGGACCCCGTCGCGCTCCTTGAAGGGGTTGGTGCGCGAGGAGCCGAGGACGGTGCCGCCGCGCGGCAGGATGCCGCGGACGGCCGGGATGTCGAGCGGGACGGCGGCGCCGGTGAGCGGCCCGCGCCAGCCGTCCCTGAAGCCGGTGAACTCGTACTGGTGGTCCTGGACGCCCTTGCGGACGACGGCCCGGATGACCGCGTTGAGCCCGGGGCAGTCGCCCCCGCCGGTCAGCACTCCGACGCGCATGACGCACACCTTCCCTCCAGCCGGGACGACCGCCCGGCCGCGGGAGACCGGCGGCTCAGGCGTCGTCGAGACCTCGCTCTATGGCGTAGCGGACGAGCTCCACCCGGTTGTGCAGCTGGAGCTTGCCCAAGGTGTTCTGCACATGGTTCTGCACCGTCCGGTGGGAAATAACCAGCCGTTCGGCGATCTGCTTGTAGGACAGGCCCTTGGCGACGAGCCGGAGCACCTGGGTCTCGCGGTCCGTGAGCCGGGGCGCCTCCGGCGCGGAGGGTCCCGAGGGGAGCGCGGCGGGGGCGGGTTCGGCGGCGAGGCGCCGGTACTCGCCGAGGACGAGCCCGGCCAGTCCGGGGGTGAAGACGGGGTCGCCGGCGGCGGTGCTGCGGACGGCGGCGAGGAGCTCCTCCGTGCTGGCGGACTTGACCAGGTAGCCGGTGGCGCCGGACTTCACGGCCTCCAGGACGTCGGCGTGCTCGCCGCTCGCGGAGAGGACGAGGACGCGCAGCGCGGGGTTCTCGCCGACGAGTTCCTTGCAGACGGCGACGCCGGGCAGCCCGGGCAGGTTGAGGTCGAGGACGAGCACGTCGGGGGCGGCGGCGCGGGCGCGGCGGACGGCCTGGGGGCCGTCGCCCGCGGTGGCGACCACGTCGAAGCCGGCGGCGGCGAGGTCGCGGGCGACGGCGTCGCGCCACATCGGATGGTCGTCGACCACCATCACCTTCACGGCCTGTTCCGCGGCGACCGTCATCACACCTCACTCTTTCGCAGGGTCCGGGGGACTGTCAGTTCGACCTCGGTGCCCTGGCCGGGCACGGAGACCAGCTCCGCCGTGCCGCCGAGGTCGCGGAGGCGGCCGCGGATGGAGAGGGCGACGCCCATGCGCCCCTCGCGTTCCGCGTCGGCGAGCCGGCCCTCGGGGATGCCGGGTCCGTCGTCGCGCACGCTGACGATCACCTGGTCGGGTTCGTCCTCGACGAGGATCCAGGCCCGGGCGTCCTCGCCCGCGTGCCGTTCGACGTTGTCCAGGGCGGCGCCGACGGCCGCGGCGAGCTCGGCCGCGGCGGCGGCCTCCAGCAGGACGGGGGTGCCGGGCGCGGAGAAGGTCACCGCGTGGCCGGCGTAGGGGGCGAGGAGGGCCCGCAGGTCGCAGGGGCCCTCGGGCGGGCGGGCGGCGGGGACGGGCAGGGGTTCGGCCGGGGCGTCGGCGGGCCGGTCCCCCAAGGCCCCCAAGGCCCCCAAGGCCCCCAAGGCCCCCAAGGCCCCCAAGGCCCCCAAGGCCCCCAAGGCCCCTGCGGCCCACTGCGACCGCCGCGGCGGTACCAGGCCGCCGGCGACCAGGGTACGCAGGGCGATCTCCTGCTCTCCGGCCATCCGGCCCAGTTCGGCGGCCTCGCCGCCGAGGGCGGCGCCGCGGCGCTGGACCATGGCCAGCACCTGGAGGACGCTGTCGTGGATGTCCCGGGCCAGCCGCTCGCGCTCCCGGTTGGCCGCCTCGATCTGCAGGGCCCGGGCGAGGGTGCGCTCGCTGACGCGGGCGACCTCGACGACGTAGCCGATGGCGATGCTGGCGACCCAGACGAGCAGGACGTCGTGGAGGGTGTCGCGGGGCAGTCCCTCGCGTTCGACGGCGTTGGCGAGGGCGACGAGGGTGGCGGCGCCGGCCGCCCACCGCCAGCCGCCCTTGATGGCGCAGCCGAGGACCGCGCCGGCGGTCCAGACGGACGGGAGGGTGGCGGCGCCGTCCTCGATGCGGAAGCGGGTGTCCAGCACGCCGGTGAGCAGGATGCCGCCGAGCGCGACGACGAGGTCGGCGACGAGGAAGCGGCCGGTGCAGCGTTCGGCGGAGGAGACGCGGTTCCAGGTGCCCAGCGTCCACAGGGTGAGTACGCCCATGTAGAGCGCGGCACCGAGCGGGTGGGCGTATTCGTGGTACGCCGGAACGAAGAGGACGAGTGCGTAGCAGAGGGTGACGATCCGGTAGCCGGTGAGCGCCCGCCACAGCGGCAGCTCCACCGACATGCGTACCCGGCCGCCCGAACGCCCCGTACCGCCGCCGCCCGCCATCCCCGCCCGCTCTCCCTCTTCCGGCCCCCGCTACTCGCCGCGGCGTCGCTTGTGCTGCTCCGCCGGCTGGTCGAGACCGGCGGCCTTGGCGGCCTTCTCGGCCTCCTTCTCCTCCTCGGCCTTCCGCTTCTCCTCCTCGGCCTTCTTCTTCGCGGCCTCGGCGATCTGCCGCTTCGCGGCCGTGGCGTAGATGTCCACGTACTCCTGGCCGGAGAGCTTCATGATCTCGTACATGACCTCGTCGGTCACCGAGCGGAGGATGAAGCGGTCGCCGTCCATGCCGTGGTAGCGGCTGAAGTCCAGCGGCTTGCCGATCCGGATGCCGGGCCGCATCAGCTTGGGCATCACCTTGCCGGGCGGCTGGATCTTCTCGGTGTCGATCATCGCGACGGGCAGCACGGGAGCCCCGGTGGCCAGCGCCACCCGGGCCAGGCCGCCCGGCTTGCCGCGGTAGAGGCGGCCGTCGGGGGACCGGGTGCCCTCGGGGTAGATGCCGAAGAGCTCACCGCGCTCCAGCACCTCGATGCCACTCTTGATGGCCGCCTCGCCCGCGCCGCGGGCGCCGGAGCGGTCCACCGGGAGCTGGCCGACGCCCTTGAAGAAGGCGGCCGTCAGCTTCCCCTTGACCCCGGGGGAGGTGAAGTACTCCTGCTTCGCGATGAACGTGATCTTCCGGTCCAGGACCGCGGGGAGGAAGAAGGAGTCCGAGAACGACAGGTGGTTGCTCGCGAGGATCGCGGGCCCCTCGGCGGGCACGTTCTCCAAACCCTCCACCCAGGGCCGGAAGGCAAGCTTCAGCGACCCGCCGATGGACAGCTTCATAGCGCCGTAGAACAACCGAGAACCTCCTGTGTGTGACGAGGAGACCTTAACCCGCCTACCCGCGATGCGGCGCTCCGCGTAGGCTGAGGGACAGCCCCTGTCCTTCCGCGACCGCCGCGCGTCGTGCCCGCGGTCACGCTCCATCGATCGGAGATCCCGGTGCCGCTCCTCCCCGGCGCCGAGCCGTTCCGCCACGACGGCGGAGAGGTCGGCGTGCTCGTCTGCCACGGCTTCACCGGTTCCCCGCAGTCCGTACGGCCCTGGGCCGACGACCTCGCCGAGCGCGGCCTCACCGTCTCGCTCCCCCTGCTGCCGGGGCACGGCACCCGCTGGCAGGACATGCAGATCACCGGCTGGCAGGACTGGTACGCCGAGGTCGACCGCGAACTGTGGGCCCTGCGCGAGCGCTGTGCGCGGGTCTTCGTCTGCGGGCTGTCCATGGGCGGCGCGCTGGCCCTGCGGCTCGCTGCCCGGCACGGGGACGCGGTTGCCGGCCTCGCCCTCGTCAACCCGGCCAACAAGGTGCACGGCCTCGGCGTCAAGGCGCTGCCGCTGCTGCGCCACCTCGTGCCCACGACCGCCGGCATCGCCAGCGACATCGCCAAGCCCGGCTGCCATGAGGTCGGATACGACCGGGTCCCGCTGCACGCCGCCTACTCCTTCCACCGCTTCCTCCAGCTCGTGGACCGCGAACTGCCCCAGGTGACACAGCCGTTGCTGCTGATGCACAGTCCGGAGGACCACGTCGTCCCGCCGGCCGACTCCGCCCGCATCCTGGCCCGGGTCTCCTCCCGGGACGTCACGGAACGGCTGCTGGAGCGCAGTTACCACGTGGCCACCCTGGACCACGACGCCCCCGCGATCTTCGAGGACACGCACGCGTTCATCACCCGGCTCACCCGGCAGGGCACCACCGCGCAGGGGAACTCCGCCAAGGGGACGGCCTCCCGTGGCTGAGCGCGACGCGGGCCACGACCGCGACGACAGCCGCGACCCGCTGGACGAGGACGCCGCCTGGGCGGAGCTCGTCGCGGCCTACGGCGAGCAGCCCGACCCGGAGAAGGGCCGCTGGCCCGCGACGGGCGACGACGAACGCCCCACGGCGGCGGAGCCGCCCCCCGCACCGGCCGCTCCCGCGACGCCGTCCGACCGCCCGGGCGGCTTCATCGTCTACGCCCCCGGCGTCGGCCCCCGCGACTGGGCCACCCCCACCGCGCCAGACGACTCCAAGACCGACGGCCCGGACGACGACGAGGGCCACTTCGTCCCGCCCGAGCCCCCGCCCCTGCCCACCGGCGACGTCACCTCCCGCTTCGCCTGGATCGCCGTCCTCGGCGGCCCGCTGCTCCTGCTCGTCATGGTGCTGCTGCGCCAGGAACTGACCTGGTGGATCACCACCCTGGGCATCGGCGGCTTCCTCGGCGGCTTCGCCACGCTCGTCCTGCGGATGCGGGACGGCGACGAGGACGACGACGACCCGGGGCGCGGCGCGGTCGTCTGACCCTCTTCTCGCACGCGGAGCCCGTCCGGACCCCATCCGGACGGGCTCTTCCGCGTCCGGGGACCAGGAGGGGGCCGGGAGGGGTCCGGGAGGGAACCGGGATCCGGCGAGCGGTGAAGGAGGGGTGAGAGCCCAGCCCTTCACACGGCGCCCGCACGGACGAGAGGAGCCCCATGACCGCCGTACCAGGCGTCAGAAGCTCACCACCGAAGGAGGATTCCGACGCCTCGGTGATCGCACGATCCCTGGACGACCCCGAGGCATTCGCCGCGCTCTTCGACCGCCACGCCGACTCCGTGCACCGCTACGCGGCCCGCCGGCTGGGCACGGTGGCGGCGGAGGACGTCATGGCGGAGACCTTCACCACCGCCTTCCGGCTGCGCCACCGCTACGACACCGGGCAGGACAGCGCCCGGCCGTGGCTGTTCGGCATCGCCACCAACCTCATCCACCGGCACCGCCGTTCCGAGGCCCGTCGCTTCAAGGCGCTCGCCTCGCTCCCGGCCGACGCCGGCCACGACGAGGGCCCCGCCGACCGGGCCGTGGCCCGCGCCGGCGCCCAGGGCGTCCGCCGGGAACTGGCCGCCGCCCTGGCCCGGCTCTCGCCCCGGCACCGCGACGTGCTGCTGCTGGTGGCCTGGGGCGACCTCGGCTACGAGGAGGCCGCGCGGGCCCTGGACATCCCCGTCGGGACGGTCCGGTCGCGGCTGCACCGGGCCCGGAAGACCCTGCGCGCGGCGCTGGGCGGTATCGACCCCACAGCTTTCCGAGAGGCGGAGACCCATGCGTGACGTCGACCCCGAGCTCCACGAACTCCCCGAACTCCACGCACTGCGCGCCTGGAACGCGGGCGCGCGCCCCCTCACCGACGAGGCCCGGCACCGCGCGCGCGTCCGCCTCTTCGCCACGATGAGCGAACGCCCGTCACGACCCGCCCGCCTGCCGCGCCGCGGCCGGCTCGTCCCCCGGATCGCCCTGGCGGGCGCGGTGGCGGCGGCGGTCACGGCGACGCTGCTGGTGACGACGGACGAGGAGGGGCGGCCGCCCGGGGCGCCGGTTCCCGAGCGGATGGACTACGTCAGCGCGGTCACCGTGCTCGACCGGGCGGCCGCCCGGGAGCGCCGGAACGGCCCGCGGTTCGCGCCGCGCGGTGACCAGTTCGTCTACACCCGGACCGTGGGCGTCAAGGAGGGGTCCCGCGAACGGTACGTGGACGAGAACTGGTACGCCGTCGATCCGCACCGCTCGGACTCGTGGATCTCCGAACAGGGCAAGGGGTGGTGGTCCGGGGTCCTGCCGAAGGACAACACCCTGTGGCCGACGTCGGACTGGGCCGAACTCCGGACGTACCCCACCGACCCCGACCGGCTGATCAAGCAGATCAACCACTACACGTCCAGCGCCGAGAAGGGGCCGAAGGATCTCGACAGGGAGGAGTGGGCCGGGCTCTTCCACGGCTTCGCCAGCCTGATGTGGCACGTCCCGGTCATGCCCGAGGGGCTCAAGCCCGCCGTCTACAGGGCCATGTCCCGGATCCCCGGGGTCAAGGCGACGCGCGGTGTCCAGGACCTCCGCGGCCGCCCCGGCGTGGGGGTGTTCTTCCCGCTGAGCCCGCGCGGGTCCGAGGCCAAGCCGGAGACCTTCGTCTTCGACGAGAAGACGTACGAGTACCTGGGGCGCTGCCAGGAGTGGGAGGGGCAGCGGTGTGTGGTGGGGTCGTACTTGGAGACGTACGGGGTGACGGACGAGGCGAAGCGGCGGCCTTGACGGGGGTGGGCGCGCCCCGGTCCCTCTGAGGACAACCGCGCGGAGCGCGGGTTCGGGGGTGCGGGGGCCCGCCCCCGCAAGAAACGGTGAATGGGGGTGCCCCCTCTGGGGGAGGGACAGGGGCCCCCTTACGCCGGCTCCGCCGGCACCCGCACAGCCGCCAGCACCGGCAGATGATCCGTGGCCGCCAAGAGATCAGCCTCGCTCACCCCCGGCAACCCCACCGGCACCCCGCACCCCAAAATCTCAACCCCACCCGAAGCGAACACCGCGTCAATCCGCTCCGAAGGATCCCAGAGGGAAGCCGACTCCTCCGCCCCCCAAGGCTTCACGCCCCACCCCTCCTGCAACTCCCCCGCCAGCAGCTTGAACGTCCGCCCGTAGGGCCGGTCGTTGAGGTCTCCGGCGACAACGGCATGCGGCACGCCAAGCCGGGCGACGTGCTCCAGCACGAGCCGCCCCTGCGCGTACCGCTCCTCGTCCCGCATGCTCAGATGGCAGCTGACGACACCGAGCCGAGCCCGCCCGAACCGCAGCACGGCGGTCGCGAGGCCACGCTGGTGCAGGCCGGGGGTGCGCGGCAGGAGCACGTCCTCGGCGCGCTCCACGTGCGGCCGGAGGGTGGTGAGGATCATCGGTCCGGAGGCGGTGGCGCCGCCGGTCACGTACACCAGGCCGGAAGCGCGGGCGAGCCGCGCCGCCGCCTTGCGCCAGCGGAAGAAGCGGGGGGCTTCCTGGACGCAGACGACGTCGGGGGCGCAGGCCCGGATCACCCGGGCCAGCGCCCCCACGTCGTCCCGCATGGAGCGGATGTTGTAGCTGAGCACGCGGACCACGGCGGCGTCCGCTTCGGTCGAGGATTCCGGCAGGTCCGCGAGCATGAGCCCTCCGCTGAGAGATCCGTCCTTCAGACGATCACGATCAAGCTCTGCGGACCCTACCGCGTCAGCCCTGGCGGGCCAGGTCCGCGGCCCCCACCAGCCCCGCCTTGCCGCCCAGCTGGGCGGCGAGCACCTGCGCGTGCGGGCGCCACTTGCCGCCGACGAGCCAGCGGCGGAAGGACTTGCGGATGGGGTCGAGGACGAGGTCGCCCTCGTCCGAGAGGCCGCCGCCGACGATGAACGCCGACGGGTCGAACAGCGAGGCCAGGTCGGCGAGGCCGGCGCCGACCCAGCGGGCCAGCTCGCGGAAGGAGTCGACGGCCACCGGGTCGCCCTGCCGGGCGGCGAGGCTGATGTGCTTGCCCTCGATGCCCTCGGGGGTGCCGTCGCCCAGGCCCAGCAGGACCGTGGCGTTCTCGGGGGTGGCGTGGGCGCGCTGCCGGGCGTAGCGGACCAGGGCGCGACCGGAGGCGTACTGCTCCCAGCAGCCCTGGCTGCCGCAGCCGCACAGCAGGCCGTCGGGGACGGTCCGGATGTGGCCGAACTCGGCGGCGACGCCGAAGCGGCCCCGGCGCAGCTTGTTGCCGATGATGATGCCGCCGCCCAGGCCGGTGCCCAGGGTGATGCAGATGACGTCGTCGTGGCCCTGGCCTGCGCCGAAGCGGTACTCGCCCCAGGCGGCGGCGTTGGCGTCGTTCTCGACGACGACCGGGAGGCCGACGCGCTGCTCGACCTTGTCCTTGAGCGCCTCGTGCCGCCAGTTGATGTTGGGGGCGAAGAGGACGGTGGCCCGCTTGTCGTCCACGTAGCCGGCGGCGCCGATGCCGACGGCCTCCACCTCGTGGTCGGCGCTGACGGTACGGATCGCGTCGGCGATGGCGTCGATGACGGCTTCGGGGGTGTCCGGGGTCGGCACCTTGCATGTCGCGAGGATCGAACCCTCTTCGTCCACCACTCCGGCCGCGATCTTCGTGCCGCCGATGTCGACGCCGATGGTGAGTCCCATGTGTCCCTCAGTTTTTCGCTCGATCCCCGCCGCGACCAACCGTACCGGAGCCGGGGAGCGGCCCGGGCCGACGTGTCAGTCCAGGTCGATGCGCTCGGTGCCGCCCGTGCCCTCGCCGCCGTCGCCGTCCCGGCCCCCGGCCGGACGCTCCTCCGCGGGGCGGTCCTCGGCGGCGGCCCGCGTCCACCGCTGCTCCTGGCCGCGGACGGCGGCCCGGTAGGCGGCCATCAGCTCGGAGCCGGCGGACGCGAGGTGGTCGAAGACGTCCGGGTTGCGTTCGATGACGGGCTCGACGACGGCCTTGGCCCGTTCGACGACCTGCTGCACGGCGCCCTGGGCGACGGCGCCGGCGAGCGGCAGCTGGAAGGACGCGACCTTGTCGGCGACGGCCTCGACGAGTCTGCGCAGCTCGTCGGCGGCGGAGCCGGGCTCCTGGCCCTGTTCCGCCCGCCGGCGGGCGCGCTCCTCGGCGAGGTCCTCGGCGCAGGCCGCCTCCCAGGCGTCGGGGTCGGGGCCCGCCGGGGAGGCGGGGCGCTCGTTGGCATCGTTCACGACGGACTCCTGGGGCAGGCTCTTTCCTTCGACGTTACCCGAAGGAGGGCCTGCCGTTCAGGGCGCTTCGCACACCCGTAGGGGTGCCGGGGGGACGCGGTCAGGAGCCCGTCCGGGGCCACAGGTCCGGGTCGGGGGTGAAGCGGACGCACAGGGCGCCGTCGCGGAGCCCGGCGCCGGAGACGGTGCACCGGCGGAGGGCGGACGGCAGGGCGAGCGCGCGGCGGAACGGACCGACGGAGACGATGAGTTCGTCGCCCCGCCGGACGAGGCCGATCCGGTCGCGTGCGGCGCCGGGCAGCGGCAGCCGCCAGACGAGCAGGTTCTCGTCGGCCAGCCGGTCCTCCACGACGGGGAGCGGGAGCGGAACCGGGCCGGATACGGGCTCGGTCCCGGCGACGGCGGCCAGCCGGTCGAGGCCGCCGGGGCCCACCGCGTCCGCGCCGAGGTGCGGCAGCTCGACGACGGGCACACCCTCGTCCCCGTACTCCTCGCGCAGCCCCTTCAGCGCGGCCCGCTGCGCCTCCGCCAGGCCGGCGAGCCAGGGGTCGGCGGCGTCCGGCAGCAGCCGGTTGGCGACGAGGGCGCCGATCCGGCGGCCGTGCAGGGCCAGGCCCGCACGGACGGACCGCAGGGCGTCGGCGGTCAGCGGCCCGGGTTCGGCGACCATGTGGACGGCCGTGTCCTCGGCGTCGAGGACGTCCTGGACGGCGGCCAGTTCCGCGTCCCACCGCCCGGCGAGCTCGTACAGCCGCTGGGCGGGCATGGGCACCCCGGCGAGCTGGGCGAGGACCGGGCGCAGGGCGCGGGCGGCCTGCCGCTCGGGCGGCAGCAGCCGGCGCAGGTAGCGGCGGAGCTGCCCGGGCAGGGCGAGCAGGCGGACGGTGTCGTGGCCGGGGGGCATGTCGACGACGAGCAGGTCCCACGCGTCGCCGGGAACGTCGCCGGAAACGCTGTCGCCGTGCGCGGCGCGCAGGGCGGCGAGGACGGCGAGCGGCTCGGCGCCCGGCAGCTCGGTGAACTCCTCGGGGTCGAGGGGGGCGGCGCCCAGCAGGTCGAAGAGGGCGGCGCCGCGCTCCTGGAGCTCGCCGGCGAGGGCAGTGAAGTGCTCGCCGGTGGCGATCCGGGCGGCCCACAGCCCGGGAGCGGCCTCGACGGGCGGCGTGTAGGGCCGGCGCGCGTCACCGCCGCCGTCCGGCAGCGGGGTGCCGAGGACGGCGTCCGGTACCGGCCCGGGGTCGGTGGTCAGCAGCAGGACGCGCCGTCCGGCGCGGG
The DNA here is from genome assembly GCF_020037025.1 of Streptomyces huiliensis. GTDB lineage: Bacteria > Actinomycetota > Actinomycetes > Streptomycetales > Streptomycetaceae > Streptomyces > Streptomyces huiliensis. Next base: position 50,298 of record NZ_JAIQLH010000021.1, read on the forward strand.
CCGCGGCCAGCGCGGTGGCGGCCGCGACGGTGGTACGGCCCGCGCCTCCGGGACCGGTGACGAGGACCGTGCGCAAGGGTGGAGCCTCCAGAGCGGGAACGGGGAACGGGTCAGGAAGCGGCGACGGTCTCGACGCGCTGCTTCAGCCCGGCGAGGGCGCGGTCGATGATGACCTTCTCCGCCTTGCGCTTGATCATCCCGAGCATGGGGATCTTCACGTCGACGGTGAGCAGGTAGGTCGCCTCGGTGCGGCGCCCGCCGTCCAGCGGCTTCAGGCTGTACGAGCCGTCGAGCTGGCGCAGCATGGCCGACTTCACCAGGGACCAGGAGACGGTGTGCTCGTCCGGCCAGCTGTAGGCGAGGGTGTGGTCGTCCTTGATCGCGCCCGCGTCCAGCACCAGGCGCACCTTGGCGGCGCGGCCATTGTCGTCCCGCTCCAGCACCTCGGCCTGCTTCACCTCGCCCGTCCACGCCGGGTAGCGGTCGAAGTCGGCGATCACCGCCATGACCTCGGCGGGGCTCGCCTCGATCGTGATGCTCGAGCTGGTGTGTTCCGCCATCGCTGTGGCTCCTCCGTGCCGGTCCGGCCGACTGTCTCTGCTGCTGCCTGGCTGCTGCCTGCTGCCTGCCGGTGCAGGCTACCTCTCCCGGCGTGTCACCACTCCATGGCCCAGGGTGTACCGGTGGACGCGAAGTGCCCGACGTTGACGCATTCGGTCACGCCGACGCGCATCCGGCGGGCCAGCGGCTGGTGGACGTGGCCGAAGAGCGCGTACCGGGGGCGGGTGGCGCGGATCGCCTCCAGCAGGGCGGAGCTGCCGCGCTCGAAGCGCCGGGCGACCGTGTCGTAGCAGAGTTCGGGCAGGTCAGGCGGGATGTGGGAGCAGAGGACGTCGACCTCGCCGAGCGCCTCGACCTTGGCGGCGTACACGTCGTCGTCGATCTCGTAGGGCGTACGCATGGGCGTCCGCAGGCCACCTCCGACGAAGCCGAAGACGCGCCCTCCGATCTCGACGCGTTCGCCGTCGAGGACGGTGGTGCCGGGGCGGGCGAATTCCGGCCACAGGGCCGGGATGTCGACGTTGCCGTACGTGGCGTACGTGGGGGTGGGGAAGGCCGCGAAGAGTTCGGCGTACTGCTTGCGGACCGCCTGTTCGATGGCGGTGGCGCGGTCCATTCCGGCCCAGAGGCCGCGGGCGAAGGCCCGGGCCTCCTCGAAGCGGCGGGCGGTGCGCAGCTCGACGAGGCGGCCGGCGTTCTCCGCGCCGAACAGGTCGGGGAAGATGCCGCGCGCGTGATCGGCGTAGTCGAGGAAGAGGACGAGGTCGCCGAGGCAGATCAGGGCGTCGGCGCCGTCACCCGCGCGGGCCAGGTCCCGGGCGTTGCCGTGCACGTCGCTGACCACATGAACCCTGGTGCCTCGGGAGCCTCGCATGTTCAGCACCCTAGATCGCGGTCCGGCCCGGCGGAAGGGCCGCGACCTGCGGTTACTTCCGGGTCACCAGGGGGAGCGGCTAGGGTGCCGGGAGCGGTTCCGCGGCATGTGACGCACAGAACATCTGGGCGTGACCCTCTATTCGAAACCAGTACTGGTGGGTAACGTCCGGGCCGTCCTTCACCGTGCCCGAATTACACATGCCCGAATTACATGGACCGCAGCCGACGCAGCGCCCCTCGACGACGCGGCGGCGCCGGCGCCCGACGAGGAGCAGCAGTCTTGCGCGAGTTCAGCCTTCCGGCCCTCTACGAGGTCCCAGCGGACGGAAACCTGACGGATCTCATCCGCCGGAACGCCTCGCTCCACCCAGACGTCGCGGTCATAGGGCGCAAGGTCGAGGGCCGGTGGGAGGACGTCACCGCGGTCGGGTTCCTGGCCGAGGTACGGGCCGCCGCCAAGGGCCTGATGGCCTCGGGCGTGAAGCCGGGCGACCGGATCGGCCTGCTCTCCCGCACCCGCTACGAGTGGGCGCTGCTGGACTTCGCCATCTGGAGCGCGGGCGGCGTCACCGTCCCCGTCTACGAGACGAGCTCGCCCGAGCAGATCGAGTGGATCCTCGGCGACTCCGGGGCCGTGGCCTGCCTGGTGGAGACGGACGCGCACGAGGCGGCCGTCGCCTCCGTCCGGGAGTCGCTCCCGGAGCTGAAGCACGTCTGGAAAATCGAGGCCGGCGCCGACGACGCCGTCGGCGCGGTGGAGACCCTGCGCACCGCCGGCGCCGACCTGACCGACGAGGAGGTCGACGAGCGCAGCTCGCTGGCCGACGCGGACACCCCCGCGACCATCGTCTACACCTCGGGCACCACCGGCCGCCCCAAGGGCTGCGTCCTCACCCACCGCAGCTTCTTCGCCGAGTGCGGCAACGCGGTGGAGCGCCTCAAGCCCCTCTTCCGCACCGGCGACTCCTCGGTCCTGCTCTTCCTCCCCGCCGCGCACGTCTTCGGGCGGCTGGTCGAGGTGGCCGCGCTGATGGCCCCCATCCGGCTGGGCATGGTCAGCGACATCAAGAACCTGACCGACGACCTCGCGGGCTTCCGCCCGACGTTGATCCTCGGCGTGCCCCGGGTCTTCGAGAAGGTCTACAACGGCGCCCGCGCCAAGGCCCAGGCGGACGGCAAGGGCAAGATCTTCGACAAGGCGGCGGACACCGCCATCGCCTACAGCCGCGCCCTGGACACCCCGTCGGGCCCCGGCTTCGGCCTGAAGGTCAAGCACAAGGTCTTCGACCGCCTCGTCTACGGCAAGCTCCGCGCGGTCCTCGGCGGCCGGGCCACCCACGCCATCTCCGGCGGCGCCCCGCTGGGCGAGCGCCTCGGCCACTTCTACCGCGGCATCGGCTTCACCGTCCTGGAGGGCTACGGCCTGACGGAGTCCTGCGCCGCCACCGCGTTCAACCCCTGGGACCGGCAGAAGATCGGCACGGTCGGCCAGCCGCTCCCCGGCTCGGTCGTCCGGATCGCCGACGACGGCGAGGTGCTGCTCCACGGCGAGCACCTGTTCACGGGCTACTGGAACAACGAGAAGGCCACCGCCGAGGCCCTGGAGGACGGCTGGTTCCACACCGGCGACCTCGGCACCCTCGACGAGGACGGCTACCTCAGCATCACCGGCCGCAAGAAGGAGATCCTCGTGACCGCGGGCGGCAAGAACGTCGCCCCCGCCGTCATCGAGGACCGCATCCGCGCCCACGCCCTCATCGCCGAGTGCATGGTCGTCGGCGACGCCCGCCCCTTCGTCGGCGCCCTCGTCACCCTCGACGAGGACTTCCTCCCCCGCTGGCTCGAACGCCACGGCAAGCCCGCCGGCCTCACGGCCGCCGACCTCGCCGACGACCCCGAGCTCCTCGCCGACGTCCAGAAGGCCGTCGACGACGGCAACGCGGCGGTGTCGAAGGCGGAGTCCGTGCGGAAGTTCCGCATCCTGCCGGGGCAGTTCACGGAGGAGTCGGGGCATGTGACGCCGTCGCTGAAGCTGAAGCGGAATGTCGTGGCGAAGGATTTCGCGCACGAGATCGAGGCGATTTATCACGCGTGAGCGGTGTTGGGGGTGCCCCGGTCCCGCCCTTTCACCGTTTCTTGCGGGGGCAAGCCCCCGCACCCCCCCGGGCGGGCTGATTCAGCCCGTCCGGCGTTTGAGGACAACCGCGCGGAGCGCGGTTTCGGGGGCGCGGGGGCGCAGCCCCTGCAAGAAACGGTGAAAGGGCGGGACCGGGGCAACACCCCCCTAGCCCGAGACGAGCTCGGACGCCCGCTCAGCCGGAGGCTCCGGCTCCCCGGCCGCGGCAGGCGGCACACTCACCGTGGCCCGCCAAAGCCGCCGGCAGGCAATCACCGTCGCCACCACCAGCAACGCGTTGCGCAGCGTCAACGTCGCCACCCCCAACTTGTCGCTGGCAATGACGTGCTGGAACCAAATAGGAAACTCCAACTGCGTAAGCGGCGCAGCCACAAGCACCAGCACAATCGGCAACCCCTGCCGCGTGGTCCGAACGGCCGCGCAGACGGCCGCGAGCCCGATCAGCCACACCACATACTGCGGACTGATCACCCGACTCGTCGTCGTGAACAGCAGCACCGCGGTGAACGCCGCGTCAGACGGCGTGCACTCCTCGAACACCCGCGCCCGGAAACGCCACAGCAGCAACCAGGCGAACGCCAGCAAGCTCAACCCCAGCGCCAGCGCACTCACCGCGTGCACATGCCGCCCGAGGAACTCCACGGACCCGTAGTGCAGCCGGGCCCGCCCGTGCCACCCGAAGTGCCGGGCGAGGTGGAAAACCATCGACCCCAGCGACTCCACCTCGGTCCCCCGGTCTCGCTGGAAGGTGAGGAAAGCGAGAGCGCCCGGCATGGCGGCAGCGAACAGCATCAGCACCACCACGGCCGTGACGACGGCGGAACTCCAGGCGGACCGCGTCCGAGCCCCCCGCGGCACCCCGGCGAGCAGCAGCACGGGCCACACCTTCAGCAGCGCGCCGAACCCGGCGAGCGCGCCGGCCAGCCGCGTCCGGCGCCCCAGCGCCAGCAGTCCGGCGACGGCGACGGCGGTCACCATCACGTCGTACCGGGCGTAGACGATCGGCCCGAGCAGCGGCACCCCGAGCACCCACACCCACACGCCGCGCCCGCTGCGGCGCCCGTCCCGGGCGGCGTACAGCAGCATGGCGAGGACGGCCGCGTCCGCCGTCCAGCAGACCAGGAAGAAGGCGTGCGCGTAGTCGAGGAACGGCAGCAGGCCCGGGGAGAGGACGGCGAGGGCGGCGGCGGGCGGGTACTGCCACGTCACGTCGTCGTAGGGGAAGACGCCGGTCTGGAAGACGCCGTACCAGCGCCGGTAGATCACCTCGATGTCGATGCCGACGTCCGAGCCGGGCATGTCCAGGACGCGGAACACGCACAGCAGCAGGACGGCCCGGGTGACGGCCCACACGGCCCCCACGGCGAGCAGGAACCTCAGCCGTGACCCCGTACCGGAACAACCCGTACCGGAAGTGCCTGTGCCGGAGGAGCCCGTACCGGAGCCCGCCATCGTCCACCTCGTCCCATCAGGGCACCACACGCCGTGATGATGCCGTCACTGCAAGGCATGATGCCCGCCCGGCGGCCGGTCCTCGGTGACGTGCGACGTCGTGGCGCCATTGCCGCCCGATCGCCCGCCCGGACGCACCTCCCGCCGCCGCCCCGGGTACTGTCGGCGGCGACCGCGAGCGACGCACGCACGCCCACCGGGCGCGAGAGGCAGACGAGACCGAACGGCATGCACAAGACCCTGATCGTCACCAACGACTTCCCGCCCCGGCCCGGCGGCATCCAGGCGTTCCTGCACAACATGGCGCTGCGGCTGGACCCGGCCGAGATCGTCGTCTACGCGTCGACGTGGAAGCGGAGCCGCGAGGGCGTCGAGGCCACCGCCCGGTTCGACGCCGAGCAGCCGTTCCGCGTGGTGCGCGACCGGACGACGATGCTGCTGCCGACCCCCCGGGTGACCCGCCGCGCGGCGAGCCTGCTGCGGGAACACGGCTGCTCCTCGGTCTGGTTCGGCGCGGCGGCCCCGCTGGGCCTGATGGCCCCGGCGTTGCGGGCGGCGGGCGCGCGGCGGATCGTCGCCACCTCGCACGGGCACGAGGCCGGCTGGGCGCAGCTGCCCGCCGCGCGGCAGTTGCTGCGGCGCATCGGCGAGGGCACCGACACGATCACCTATCTGGGTGAGTACACCCGCTCCCGCATCGCCTCCGCCCTCACCCGCGAGGCGGCGGCCCGCATGGTCCAACTCCCGCCCGGCGTCGACGAGAAGACCTTCCACCCCGGCTCGGGTGGCGACGCGGTCCGGGCCCGGCTCGGCCTCACCGACCGCCCGGTGGTCGTCTGCGTCTCCCGGCTCGTCCCGCGCAAGGGCCAGGACACCCTGATCCGTGCCCTGCCCGCCGTCCTGGCCCGCGTCCCGGACACCGTCCTGCTCATCGTCGGCGGCGGCCCGTACGCCGCCGACCTGCGCAAACTCGCCGAGGAGACGGGCGTCGCCGCGTCCGTCCGGTTCACCGGCCCGGTCGAGTGGGCCGAACTGCCCGCCCACTACGGCGCCGGCGACGTCTTCGCCATGCCCTGCCGCACCCGGCGCGGCGGCCTGGACGTCGAGGGGCTCGGCATCGTCTACCTGGAGGCGTCGGCGACGGGCCTGCCGGTCGTCGCCGGCGACTCCGGCGGCGCCCCGGACGCGGTGCTGGAGGGCGAGACGGGGTTCGTGGTACGCGGCGAGTCGGCCGCCGAGACGGCGGACCGCGTCGCGACGCTCCTCCTCGACCCGGAGCTGCGCGCCCGCATGGGCGCGCGCGGCCGGGCCTGGGTGGAGGAGCGCTGGCGCTGGGACCTGCTGGCGGAGCGCCTGAAGGACCTCCTGTAGACCATGGCCATGAGCACAGAGATCGATTACGGCCGCTTCGGGGAACGCCTGGAGGCGGCCCGGCGGGTGGCGGCGACGGACCCGGCCGGCAGCGCCGCCCGCTGGGAGCTGCTGCGCGCGTTCCAGGAGGAGTGGGGGTACGAGCCGACCGGCGGCGCGCGCTGGGAGCGCGACGAGCCGGACGCGCACAAGGCGTACGTCGCCGGCCTGCGCCCCGCCGCGCCAGAAGACGAGCCGGAGCCGGACGACGTCGACCGCAGCCTCCCCATACCCGCCGCCCTGGACGAGTGGTGGGACCTGCCGTTCAACTCCTTCGCCGACCGCTGGCGGCTCTACTGGACGAACCCGGTCTGGCCGCCCACCGTCCGCCCCGACCCGACCGGCTACGGTGCCGCCGACGCCCTGCCGCGCGACAACCCGTTCACGGACCCGGACGAGGACCCCCGGGTCTGCGTCCTGATGGCCGAGAACCAGTTCTGCAACGAGTGGGGCTACCCGGCGGCCCGCGCCCATCTCGTCGACCCGCCGGTGCTGGTGACCGTCGAGGACCGCGAGTGGACCCTCCAGAGCCACTCGGTCTCGGAGTTCTTCCTCGCGCTGGCGGCGGTCCGCCTGCCCGACCACTACGGCTGGGCGGTGGAGGACCCGGACCTGACCCCGGAGGCCGAGGCCCGCCTCCGCGAGGCGCTCCGCCCGATGGGCCTGCTGCCCTGGCGCGAACTGGGCGCCCACACGGAGTTCCTGGGCGGCCCGGACGTCATCGCGCTCCACAACACGGGGTACGGCGACACGGAACTCGTCCTCTACGGCCGCACCGAGGCGGCACTGCACCGCCTCGCCGCGACCCTGGGAACGGACTGGTCGGAGGAGATCGCCGAACCGGACGCCCTCCACGAGGAGTCCTGACCTCACTCCATCCGGTGCGGATAGCGGACCTGATGCCCGGCCCGCCTCCGCCGGTACACCTCCGCCGCCTCCCCGTCCCCGCGTTGCCGGGCCGAGGTCTCGGCGGCGGTGTACCACCGGCAGGTCCCGCACTCGTGCGGCGCGGGGTTGGCCCGGGGCCCGCTCCAGTGCGGCATCGGCGGCAGCGGCGGCGGGTCCCACATGGGTGGCGGCCCGCTCACGAGGCGCCCTCCCGGGTGCCGCCGGTGACGACGAACGCCCAGGCCGGCACCCCGGCCCGCTCCCGTTCCTCCAACGTCGCCGGCCGCACCCGCCCCGGCTCGACCTCCCACTCCCGCCCGCCCCCGGGCGGCCGCAACTGCATCCGCGGCCCCCAGTGGTCCATCAGCTGCCCGACCTTCCCCCGCCGCGTGTCCGTCAGCCACGCACCGGGCCGGTAGCCGGCCCTTGATTGCTTCATGCGTTCGACCCTTCGTGGTGTTCCGCTCTTCGCGAGCGGGCATCAACCATGCGGCTTAGACTCCACCTCCACGGCCCGCCTGAACAGGCCGTTTCCGATTCCAAAAGTGCTTGGAATAAGGGGAGTTGAACATATGCTCGATCGCTCACCCGGCGAACCGCTCTCCCCCGCCCGCCAGTTCGGCGAGGAAGTCAAGGCCGCCCGCGAGGCCCGCGGCTGGAGCCAGGAGCAACTCGCCGCGGCTCTGCACTGCGGCCAGCCGTACGTCAGCAAGGTCGAACGCGGCGAACAACTCGCGTCGGCGGCTTTCGCCGCGCAGTGCGACCGGGTCTTCGGGACGCCGGGCACGTACGCGCGCATGCGGCGACGCGCGGCGGACGCGGGGTATCCAATGTGGTTCATCCCGTTCGTACAGCTGGAACGCGAGGCGCGGGCCGTCTGCGACTACTCCAGGGTCTTCGTCTTGGGGATCCTTCAGACCCGGGAGTACGCCGAGGCCATTTTCCGCGCAGCTCACCCGGAGGAGACGGACGCCGAGATCGCGGCGCGCGTGGAGGAACGCCTGCGGCGGCGAGAGGTATTCGACGGTCCCCAGCCTCCGTCGATGTGGGTGATCCTCCACGAGTCCGTACTGTGGTCCAACGTGGGCGGCCCCGACGTCATGCGGGCTCAGCTCGAATACCTGCTGGTGGCCGCGGAGTCACCCCACATCACGCTCCAGATTTTTCCGGCCACCGGACCAACCCCGGCCCGGGGCAGCTCGTTTAGCCTGTTCATCAGGCAGGACAAGACCGACGTCCTATACGAGGAGACGTACACGCAGGGGCAGACGAACGAAGTGGCACAGATCGTCGCCGAAGCGCGTTCAGCCTTCGACAGGCTGCGCGCGGACGCACTGCCGCTCGATGACTCGCTGACCCTCATTCGGAACGTTATGGAGGCATACGCTCATGAGCACCCTCTACGACTTGTCGCACGCTATATGGACGAAGTCCAGCTACTGCGAGGGAAACAGCGGCCAATGCGTCGAATTCGCCCGAAACCTCGTACCGTCCTCCGGCACCGTCCCCGTCCGCGACAGTAAACGCCCGACCGGGCGGGCGCTGGCCTTCCCCGCGCCCGCCTGGTCCGCGTTCGTCGCGAACGTCAAGGCAAGCTGAACCGAGCGGCTCAGGAAAGCCGGCGGCGCTTGTAATACGCGTAGGTCAGGGCCAGCACGATCGGCCCCCACAGCATGATGGGGCCGATGCATACGCGCGCGAGCAGTTCCCACCAGCCGTTAGTGAAGGGGACCTCTTCGAACCCGGGCACCCCGAACCAAGCGAGCGGCATCGGGTCCCACAGGGCGACCAGGATGAGGCCGCCCAGGGTCCCCGGGACGACCGCGGCGAGCGGCGGTACCCGCCGGCCGCCGACGAACGGGACCCAGCGCGGGAAGACCTCGCCCCAACCGCTCACCAGGCCCAGGGTGAGTACGGCCAGGGCCTCGGTGAGCACGCTCAGGCCCACCACGTACGGCGGGGCCCACCAGACGAACGGCGGGGCCGCCGGGTCGTCGGTGCCCATACGGAAGTCGACGGCGAACGGCAGCCGCCACAGGCAGTGCGGCAGCAGGATGAACGGCAGGGCCTTGGCGAGCCGCAGGGCCCAGGGCGGAACCGGGCGCTCGGTGCCGCCCAGAGGAATCTTGCTCAACATGCTTCCCACCGTCGTCGAGCCCCCGGCGACAGCACGTCGACCTCACGAGCGATCACGCTCCCCCGCGAGGGCCGTTCCGGTTCATCCTGGGGGCTGACAAGTCGCCGCCACCCCCTCCGGCCAGCGCAGCAGCACCAGTTCCGTGGTGAGCCCCGGGCCGAGGGCGAGGAGCAGGCCGTGGGAGCCGGGGGCGGGCGGGCCGTCGGGGGCGGTCAGGGTGCGGTGGAGGAGGTCCAGGACGGCGGCGGAGGAGAGGTTGCCGTACGCGGCCAGGGAGGCCCGGCTGTGGGCGAGGGCACCGGGCGGTGGGCAGAGGGCGCGCTCCAGAGCGTCGAGCGCCTTCGGGCCGCCGGGGTGGCGGATCCAGGCGGCGATGTCCGCCGTGGTCAGCCCATACGAGCCCAGAAGCCCGCGCACCTCGCCGGGCAGCAGCTTCTCCGCGGCGTCCGGGACGTCGGGGGCGAGGAAGACCGCGAGTCCGTCGGTCCCGAGGCGCATGCCCATCAGGTGCTCGGTGCCCGGGTGCGGGCGGCCGCGGGTCGTGATCAGCTCGGGCCCGGCGGCCCGCCGGGCGAGGTCGGCGCCGAGAAGGACGACGGCCGCCCCGCCGTCGCCGAACAGGCCGGTGGCCACCAGGTTGTCGACCGAGAGGCCGGCGCGCTGGAAGGTGAGGGAGCACAGCTCGACGGAGACGAGGACGGCCACCTCGCCGGGGTGGCCGCGTAGGTAGTCGTGGGCCCGCGCCAGCCCGGCGGCGCCGCCCGCGCAGCCCAGGCCGAACAGCGGCACGCGGGCCACCTGCCGCGGCAGGCCGACCCGTTGGACGAGGTCGACGTCGAAGGACGGGACCGAGGCCCCGGTGGTCGTCGTGGTGAAGAGGGCCCCGACCTCGCCGGGCGCGACCCCCGCCGCCCGGAGGGCGCGGGTCGGCGCCTCCTGCCCCACCTCGCCGGCCACGGCGGACCACTTCCGGTTGCACGCGGTGACGGCACGCGGCGCGCGGTACTCGGCCGGCGGCCGGGCCAGGTTGCGGTACGCGATGCCCGAACGGGCGGCGAGGCCGCGGAACTTCTGGCGCACGGCCGCGTCGGCACCCTGGAAAGACCCGGCGAACACGGCGGCGATCTCCTCCTGCCGGTGCCGGTGGGGCGGTACGGCCACGGCCACGGAGGCCACCCGGGGCGCCGCCGGACACGCGTCACTCATCGATAACTCACCCTCCGTCGACGTCCCTTGACGGGTTCACCGTGACGCCGCCGTGCCGCCCGGGACAGAGCGTGCGGCAGGCGCGAGGGCGCACGGCGGGGCGGGGGGGGGAGAGAACGAGTCGCTTCCGGACGTCCGGGGAGGCGGTGCGGCCGGCGATGCGGGTGGGTATCCACGGGGAGCCGGCCACACCGTGGTCCGCACGCCGTGGTCCGGACGACGAAGGGACTCATCGTGATCGGCAATCGTGGCGCACGCGTCGCCCTGGGCTTCCTCGCCCTGCTGACGGCCGTCGCGGGCGGGATCCCCGCGGCGAAGGCCGATGGCCACTCCCGCGCACGGCTCTCCATGGACTGTACGGGCCAGGAGAACATCACCTACGGGCCGGGTCTCGGCCTCTCCTCCGCCGGCTCCGCCAAGGTCTCCGTGGACGGCACCTACCACTGCCGGGACGGCTCGGGCCACACCAGCACCGCCACGTACCACACCGAGGGGAAGACCGGAGGCGGCTGCCTGCTCCTGTCCTGGAACCAGTCCAAGGAAGTCGGGGTGCCGGTAAGAACGCTGTCACCAGCCGCAAACGGCGGTGATCTTGCGGGGGTGTCACCCGTGTGGGTGAGTCCTGGGCCGTACGGCTGCGGTGGGTGAAGCTCTGCGAGGACGATCGTCGATCGTGGCCCGTACTCCGCTGGACCTGGACGAACTCGTCGAGCGCTGGACGCTGTTGAAGGACGAGCAGGCGCTGGTGTCCGGCAAGCGTGGTGCGACACGGCTGGGCTTCGCCGTGCTGCTGAAGTTCTATTACGCAGTACGGCCGGTTTCCCCGGAATCGGGCGGAGCTGCCCGGTGAGGCCGTGGAGTTCGTCGCCCGGCAGGTGCAGGTTCCTGCCTCGGAGCTGGAGTCCTATGACTGGACGGGCCGCACGGTCGAGTACCACCGTGCGCAGATCCGGGAGCACCTCGGCTTCCGTGAGTGCAGCGTCGCGGACGCGGAGAAGCTGACGGCGTATCTGGCCGAGCATGTCGCGCACAAGGAACGCAGGCCCGAGCAGGTCCGGGAAGCGGTGCTGCGGACCGGCTGCCTGGACGCGGTCACCTCCGTCTCCGGCGGCGGAAGCCTCTCGCCGGAGGTGCTGGCCGAACGCCTGCTGCTGGTCATCCACGCGTACGGCACGAACACTGGGATCAAGGCCGTGGCATCCGGCGGCCACGGCCACACCGAGGACGAACTGCGCTACGTACGGCGCCGGTACCTATCCGCCGAAGCGGCCCGCGCCATCGCCATCCAGATCGCGAACGCCACCTTCGCCGCCCGCAGCACCGAGCTGTGGGGCCAGGGCTCGACCGCGGTCGCCTCCGACTCCACCCATGTCCGCGCCTACGACCAGCACCTGTTCACGGAGTGGCACTCGCGCTACGGCGGCCGTGGGGTGCTCATCTACTGGCACTTGAGAAGAAGTCCCTGGCCATCCACTCCCAGCTGATCAACTGCACCGCCTCCGAGGTCGCCGCGATGATCGAGGGCGCGATGCGGCACGGCACCACCATGGACGTGGAGGCCAACTACACGGACTCGCATGGCCAGTCGGAAATCGGGGTTGGCATCACGAGGCTGCTGAACTTCGACCTGCTGCCGAGGATCAAGCGGATCAACAAGGTGAAGCTGTACCGGCCGGTGGCCGGCGAGCCGGACGCCTACCCGCAGCTGACCCCGGCGCTGACCCGCCCGATCCGCTGGGAACTCATCGCCCAGCAGTACGACCAGATGATCAAGTACGCCACCGCGATCCGGACCCGTACGGCGTCCACCGAGGCGATCCTGCGGCGCTTCACCCGTAACGCCTCCCACCCCACCTACGCGGCGATGCTGGAGGCCGGCCGTGCCCAGAAGACCATCTTCGTGGCCCGGTACCTGCGGCTTCGGGACCTCCAGCGGGAGATCGAGGAGGGCCTGAACGTCATGGAGTCCTCCAATGGCGCGAACTCCGTGATCGCCTACGGCAAGGGCGGGGAGATTGCCTCCAACCGGCGCGACGAGCAGGAGATGTTCGTGCTGTGCCTGCGGATTCTGCAATCGGCCCTGGTCTACGTGAACACCCTGATGCTCCAGGACATCCTCGGCGAACCCGAGTGGGCCGACCTCCTCACGCCTGCCGACCGGCGCGGCCTGACCCCGCTGTTCTGGTCACACGTCCGGCCCTACGGTGAGGTGAACCTCGACATGGGCGCACGCCTGAACCTTGCCGCCGTCACCGTGCCAGGACCTCGGGCGCCAGTGGACGCCGACGAGCAGCAGCCTGCCGGGAGCGAGTGAGCCCGCGTACAGTCGAAGGGGCGGTCGAAGCCAGCTTCAATGGCTTCGACCGCCCCTTCGTTTCAGGCGGGTTGTGCGGGGCCGAACTCGCGATTGATCAAGGTGCCGGTGATGCGCCAACACTCGGTCGTCACTCAGCGCGCCGAGTCGGCCTTCTCGTCTCGACGGCCGGCGCCACGCTCGCCCTGGTCCGTCGCCGGGCCAAGCGATCGGTGAGTCGATCTACTTCGGCCAAAGTTCCAGCCGCCGGAGTAGGCGGACGTTTGCAGGGAGATGATGATCAGGCGATGGGGGTGAACCCGGTCGCGCGGGCGGTTCTCCTGATGATCCTGCCCGCAGAGCTACCGTCTTGGGGAGATCCGTTGTCTGTGCACCGTCCGTCCGTCTGCTCCGTGTCGTGGAGGGCCACGCTCTCCGCCACCGCCGCCCTGGCTTCTGCATGCGGCCTGGTCATAGCGATACCCGGCCAGGCGTCGGCCGCCCCGTCGATCACCTGCACCGTCAACTTCGTCGAGGTGTCGGGGACGACGATCCACGGCACCAGCGGTGACGACACGATCCGCTGCGGGGAAGGCGTCGTGCGCGGTACGTCCGTCGAAGCCGGGGCCGGGAACGACACGATCATCGTCCTGGGCGAGACCTCGTCGGGCACCCCGAGCGGCAACGGCCAGATCGGCAACGACGGGACCATCGACGGCGGCCCCGGCAACGACACCATCTTCGTCAGGGGCGGCGGCGACAACGGATACGTGACCGATCGCGGCGGGAACGGCGGGGACGGCAACAACCGGACCATCCTCGGCGGAGGCGGCATCGACCACATCACCGTCATCGGCGGCAGCGGAGGCGAGGGAGGGATCAAGAGGGGAGACGGTGGCACCGGCGGCATCGGCAACGACGGCAACATCACCGCCCAGGGCACCGTCATCGCCGGCGGCGGCCCCGGCGGCAGCGCGATGTCGCCCGCCAACTGGGACGCCGACGGCGGAGCGGGCGGTGACGGCAGCAACAGCGAGATCTACCTGGTCGGCAACCCGGACAACCGGGCGGTGATCAGCGGCGGGCCCGGCGGGAACGGCAGCGCCGCCGGCGAAGGCGGCAACGGCGGCCACGGCACCGACGGACGCACCGAGGTCACCGGGACCGTGGACATCCGCGGCGGCAGGGGAGGCAGGGCCGGCCGCCAGGGCGAGGAAGGCGGCAACGGCGGCCACGGCAACAACGACCAGCTCGTCGTCGCCGGCCCCACCCTGCCCGCCAGTACCCTCCTGGGAGGCGACGGCGGCCCCGGCCGCCCCGGCGGCGGCGCCGGACTGGCCAACAACGGAGCCCTCACTGGCGAAGTCACCGCCCTCGACGGCACCATCGGCCTCACCCTCCCCTGACCCCGGCCACCTACTGGTCAGCACGACTAGGAGTGCGCATGTCGAAGCTCAAAGGCCAAGTGAAGTGGTTCAACGAGTCGAAGGGGTTCGGGTTCATCACGCCCGCTGACGGCAGCAAGGACGTCTTCGTCCACTTCTCCGCGATCCAGGACAACGGCTTCAAGACCCTCGCCGAAGGACAGAACGTCGAGTTCGAGATCCAGGACGGCCAGAAGGGCCCGTCCGCAGCCAACGTCACGGCCATCTAGGAGCGCCGGGCGCGTGCCAGCACTGCTCCCGACGGGTTGAGACGGCGCAGCAGCGCACCTCAACCCGTCGGACACGCTGTAGGGCCGGCAGTAAGGGGCGCCGCGCACGCCACACCTTCCGGCTCGCACTGGGTCGGCCCCTCTCTCAGATGCCCCGATGAACTCGCGGTTGCGTATCCGACGGCCCGGGCAGGCAGCGAAAGTGTCTGCCCGAGCTCAGTCGCCGATCCCGAGATACGAGAGCACGATGTCGCCCGCGTCCAGGACGGCCGCCGGGTCCAGTTCCACGAGCACCGATACGGCGTGGTACCAGCCCCCGGGCGTAAGGGCCTCCGCCAGCAGGGACTTGGCGCGGGGGATGTCGGGGCCCGACGGGGGCGGGAGGACGAGGCCGGCCAGCCGCCGGACCGTGGGCAGGATGTCGAAGGCGTCCTCGTAGAGGGGCACGGCCACGGAGTCGCCCGGCAGACAGGCGTAGTAGGCGGCGAGGTGCGCGAGCACTTCCGAGCGTTCCGCTTCGTCGCGGGCGCGCCGGGCGCGGTCCAGGGCCGGCTGGTGGTCGCCGAGTGCCGCGTACGCGAGGGCGACGGCTCCCGCTCGTGAGGCCGGCAGCGTCATCCCTTCGTCTTCTTCGGCTATGGGGTCGACGTAGTGGCGACGCGCGTAAGGGCCGTCGTTCACGGCTTCGAGCAGACCGGCCGGCACGGTGTCGACGTACGCCCCTCCGGAGGGACGCGACCACCGGGGTTCGAGGTAGCGCCGGTACGAACCGGGCGCGCGGTCGCCGAGGAGGCCCTTGACGGCCGATGCCCGCTCGTCGTCGTGGCGGCCCACGGCCACGAGCACCTGGACGAGCTGTGTGTTGCTCACCTCGTCGGGCCGGTCGAGCAGATCGCCGACGGCGAGGTCCAGCGAACGGGCGGCCGCGTCCGGGTCGTGCGGCCACAGCAGCGCCGCCGCTTCGACCCGGGCCCGGTCCAGGTCGTCGGCGCGCCCCGCCGCCTCGCACGCGTCGAGCACCTCGGTGACCCGTTCCGCCGCACCGGCGCCGGCCAGCGCCTGGACGGCGGCCGTCAGGACACCGGGAGTCTGCCCGACGTCGACCTCGGACAGCAGGGACGCGGCCCGCTCGGCGAGGCGCAGGGCGCGCTCCGGGTCCGCCGGCCGCACGGCCAGCGACACGGTGGCCAGGCCGCGGAGACGGATCGTCGGGTCGGAGAAGGCGGCGACCAGGCGCTCGGCGGCGTCGGGCCGTCCCGCCGCGGCGAGCGCGCCGGCCAGGGGGACGCAGTGGTCCTGCTGGTGGTGGGCGATCGTCCGGCCGCCGGCGCGGGGCCCGTCCACGGCGCGGCGGAGCAGCCGCAGCGAGCGGTCCGGGTCCTCGGCCGCGTGGTGGCGGGCCAGGGCGGAGAACGCCTCGGCGGCGACGTGCCAAGGCAGCTCTTCCGCGGTGGTGAGCCATGCCTCCGCCTGCTCGGCCCGGCCGGACCCGGCGAGGAGCGTGGCGACGGTCGCCGCGCTGCCGTACCGGTAGAGGTCGATCGTGGTGCTGCTCCACGAGGGTTCGAGGGCGGTCCAGGCCGCGGTCGCCTCGCCCTGGCGCGCCCATCCCTCGGCGAGGGCGTTCACGATCCGCCCCCACAAGAGCACGGCGTCGACCCAGTTCCCCGGATTCTTCTCCGGATCGAGGTCCGCCGCGAGGCGCTGGGCGTCCGGCATCCTGCCGGCGGCGATCAACGCGAACACCGCGTCCGACCCGCCGCCGTGTCCGTGGGCCGGCTCGATGAGGGCATCCGCCACCTCGGGCCGGGTCGCTCGCAGCGCTCGGGCGGCGATCTGCGGCAGGCGCGCGTCCCTGGGGCGATCGTGGACCAAGGTGAGCAGCTTGTCGTGCAGCCGGTCCCGCTCCTCCAGGAATCCGCAGTCCTCCCAGGCCCGCGCGAGGTCCGACAGCGCGTACGCCCGCTGCGGCGGGAAGTCGATCCCGTCGACGGCTTCCTCCGCCGCGCGCAGGAGGCCGGAGGCCGCTTCCGCGTCCCGCAGCGCGACGGCCGCGGTGATCATGGCGTGGGCGAACGACGCGCGTTCATCGCGGTTTCGCGGCCGGGGCTGCCGGTCGAGGAGATCAACCGCCTCCTCCCGCCGGCCCGTCCGCGCCAGCGCGACGGACTGGACGCCCAGGGCGGTCCAGCGGCAGGACAGCGCGACCTCCGGGTCGCTCCCGAGCAGTTCCCCCTCGGCGAGCCGTACCGCCTCCTCCGCCAGCCCCACCGCCCGCAGGTCGCCGGCCTCCGCCAGGACCCGGGCCAGGCGTTCCAGGGCCGTCGAACGGTGCAGCGGGTGGAAGACGCTGCGGGCCAGGCCGACGGCGAGGCGGACCTTGCCCAGGCGGGCGTAGGCGGCCGGCACGTCGTAGTGCAGCTGCTCGTTGCGGCGGGCGACCAGGTCCTCCGCCACCGCCAGCGCCGCAAGGGAGTCCAGGCCGACCGTGGCGAGCCCGCACACCGCCTCCCGCACCGTGGCGATCTCCGCGAGACACGCGGCGTCGTTCTCCGTCTCCTCGCGGAACCGTTCGTGCCGTCGCGGGTCCGTGGCCAGGGAGACGGCCCGTTGCGTGTCGCGGGGGTCCTGGAGGGCGGCGAGCATGCGGCCGTAGGGGCGCAGCAGGTACGCCGGGGTGCCCGCCGGCCAGCCCTTCGCCGCGTATCCGGCGGCCCAGGTGTGCAGCCGTTCCAGATAGGGGTCCAGGTCCGGCCCGAACTCGTCGAGGGCCACGGCGAGGAGCGTCTCGTGCGAGAAGACGTAGCCTCGGCTTCTCCGGATGGAGGCCGCGTCGTCGCCGTTCCGGCCCGGCGGGCCGCTGACGCTGCCGCTGCCGCGCGGCCGCAGGATGCGGGCGAAGGAGCCGCCCAGCAGCCGGCGGAGGACGAACTCGGGCTCGCCGGTGAGCGCGCGCAGGTCTCCGGCGGTCAGCGGGCCGCGCGCGGCTGCGAACAGGCCGACCAGTTCACGTTCCGTCGGCGTATCGCCGAACAGCGCCTGCTGGAGCTCGTACCGCGCCTCGTGCTCGGTGTGCCGGGCCGCCGCGTTGGCCGGCAGGTCCATGACCGGGCAGGTGCGCAGCGGGTGCCCGCCCCTGACGTCCGCCGGGACCTCGACACCGCTCCGGCTGGTCACCAGGACGCGGACGCCGGGCGGCGGGCGTTCCGGGAGCAGCGCGGCGATGCTCCTTCCGGTACCTCCCGGCCGGAGCGACTGGTCCTCGTCCAGGCCGTCGACGATCAGCAGGAGGGTGCCGCCGTCGCGTGCGACGCGCTCCGCCGCCTGGCGCAGCAGCAGGCCGCGTTCGCCGTCGTGGGCGGGTGACGGCCGCCGGCTGACGGGTTCCCGTCCGGCGATCGCGGCGAGCTGGTCGACGAGCGCCTCGGAGCAGGTACCGCTGTCGGACTGGCCGGCGTCGCGCGCGGTGACGAAGAACCAGACCGGCACCACGCCGCGTGGCGGGTGCAGCGCGAACCAGGCCGTGAGCGCGGTCTTCCCCGCCCACGGCGGGCCTTGCAGCCGGAGGTACGGCTCGGTGCCGCCGCAGAACGCGACGAGGGCCTCGGTCTCGCGCCGCCTGTCCCGCAGCTCCTCGGGCGCGAAGTCGGCCAGGTGCGCGCGGTGGAACTCCTGGACGAGCTCGACGGGGGCCGTGGGCAGGACGTCCGGCAGCAGGGCGGGCCGTAAACCGCCGTCCAGGGCCTCTTCCAGCGCGCCGAGTTCGCCGGCCGTCAGGGCCTCGGCCCAGCGGTCCACGCGGCCGGCGGCGATGCGGCCGGGGCCGTCGGAGCGGTGGTGGCGGGTGACGACGCCGATCAGGTGCCCGCCGCTGAAGACGGCCGCGCCGGACATGCCCTCCCAGGCGTCCCGTTCGGCGTCCGGGTCCTCGGCGGGTGGTGTGTCGACGCGGAGGTCCAGGGTCCCCTCGCGGCGGTTGGACAGCGCGGCGCAGCGCGCGTGGACGTGTTCGGCGTCCCGGTAGCGCGAACCGTCCTCGTCCGTGCGGAGCTTGAACCGCGGGAACCCGACGGCCGTGCAGCGCACCACCGCGTCCTGCTCGCCGAGCCGCCCGAAGGCGGCGGGGGCAGCGCCTGTTCCCTCGTCCGCGACCCCGAGTACGGCGACGTCGATGCCTGGATGCGCCCATACGACGTCCGCCGTGCCGGTCCGCTCGCCCGGCCGGTCGGCGTCGAAGCGGACCCGGATGCCCGACGCGCCCTCGACGACGTGCGCGGCGGTCAGCACCCGGCCGGGTGCCACCAGGTAGCCCGACCCGCGGCGCCCGCGCCCGTCGGCGAGGGCGACCACGACCTCGGCCACCCGCTCGGCGCTCAGCACCCGGTCACCCCGTACCCGAGCCACCCGGGGTCACCGCTCGCCGTCGGCTTCCCCGCCCGCGATGAGGACGGGGCGCGTACCGGCCGCCCCGGCCCGTGGCACGAGCGTGATGGAGACCCGCTGGGTCTGGGCCTGGGCGTACTTCCCGTTCGCCCCGGCGTCGACGACCCACAGCCGCACCTTCGCGTCCGCGCCGCTCTCCTGGCTGACGGCGACGGTCGCCTCCAGCTCCACGGGCCCGAGCTCGAACCGCACCGCCTCCCCGGCCCCGTCGGCCAGGGCCGTGCTCAGCTGCTGCCGCAACTCGCGGATCATGTCGGACAGTTCGATCACCGGTTCCCCCTCGCGGCTCTGGACACAGCATGCGGATCCTACAAGTAGTGCTTCCAGAGCCCGCGTTGGAGGTGCGCTCCGAGCGGATCCGTTCCGGACCCGCACGCAAGAGTGAATCCGGCGAAATCGGTCGCCGAGCGCGTCTCCCGCGCCCTTTGAGACAACTGCCGGAAGGCGGTTGAGCGATGCCCGCGGGCGCCGCTACCTTCTGGGCCGTGCCGCGTCACGCTGGAGCACGCGCGCGGCGACGGCACCATCGAGCGCGAGCATCCCGTTCCGGACCTGAGGTACTGGAGGGTCACATGCGCATCCGCAGAAAGTCCGCCGTCCTCGCGGCGGCGATGCTGTTTACCGGCCTGGGCGGCACGGCCACCGCGGCGCACGCGGCGAACGCCGGCCCGCAGGCGCCGGCGATGGCCTGCAGCACCAGCAACGCGATCACCGCGAAGACGGCGACCGTCGACTCGATCCACATCGAACTGCGGTACAGCAAGTCCAGCCGCTGCGCCTGGGGGCGGATCACCGCCGCGGATCCGGGTGACAAGGTGTGGGTGGACCGTTCGAGCAACGGCGGAAGCTCGTGGGACGGACCGTTGGGCATGACGACCGTGCAGAGCGGCAGCGACACCCACACCCCCGCGTTCAACGACGCCGGCTACGTGATGCGAGCCTGCGGATGGAACGACTCCACGGGGAACCTGCGCTGTACCGGCTGGTACTGAGCCGTCGAGACCCCGCGCGCACGGCCGTCCGCACGGCCGTCCGACCATCGTGGCGGGCGGCCGTGCGCCGTACCGTCCGCCGGACTCACCCCACCGGCATCCGCGCCCCCACGTCCCGCGGCGCCGTCCCGTCGCCTCCCCCGCGGCGGGCGGTGAAGATGAGGTTGACGGGTTCCGTGCCCGCCGGGAGGCCGTGGAGGGGCTCCCAGGTCACGTCCGTGAAGCCGCAGTCCGCCAGGACCCGTTCGTACGCCGCGCTGGTCCAGAAGTGGACGGTGAGGGTGGAGGGCGGGGTGGTGGGGATGGTGATGGTGCAGGGGTCGCCGTCGCGCGGGTGGGCCGGGCGGTGGAGGACGAAGCCGTTGGGCAGCGGGACCTCCGGCGTCAGGCGGGCGTTGCCGACGACGGCGAGCAGCCGGCCGCCGGGGGCGAGGTTGGCATAGGCGCCGCGGCACATGCGGGTGAGGGTGTCGAAGGAGTCGGCGTAGTGCAGGACGGCGGCCGCGGTGACGACGTCGAAGGCGCCGAGGGCGGGCAGGTCGACGATGTCGCGGACCTCGTACCGCACGCCGAGCGGCTCCTCGGCCTCCTCGCGGAGGGCGAGGCCGACCATCGGCTCGGAGGCGTCCACGCCGAGCACGTCGGCGGCGCCCTCACGGCGCAGCAGCCGGGTGAACGGGCCCGTGCCGCAGCCCAGGTCGAGGACCGAGGCGCCGTCCACCGGGCCCAGGGCCCGGAGGAGCGAGGGGATCTCCACGGTCTCGCGGTAGGCGTGCAGGAGGCGGTCGACCTCTCCGTACTGGTCGGCGATGCGGTCGTACTGTGGCGTCACGGACTTCCCCCGTCGGGTCGGTTGTCGGCGACGCGGCGGGCCGGTGACTCGGTGGCTCGGTGGCTCGTCATACCGGGCCGGGTCGGGCCGGGCCCCCGCGTCGCGGAAGGGTGGTACGGCGGTGGTGTCGGCGTTCGGCGGCCGATCTTCGCACTGCGACGGGTGGGGCTCAAGAGTGCCTACGTGACGCTTTCCGGGGCATGAACACCCGTGTAACGGCCGAAATCGGGAGGGAATCGACCGTTCCGCGGGGCGCATTCCGGGGGCGGTGTGATCGGAGTGACACTCCGGGCACAGCGAGCACCTGGGAAGCGGCCGTTACCGCAGCACCTTCCCCACGTACCCCCGCCACCCCTCCGTCAACTCCCGCTCTCCCACCCCGAGAACGTCCCGCGCCGCCTTCTCCCACGAGCCCGACCCCCGGCCCGCCGGGCCCGATCCCCGGCCCGCCGCCCGGTAGAAGGCGACGAGCTTCCGTTCGCCCCACCGCTCCGCCACCATCCGGCAGGCGAGCCAGGCGCCCTCGTACGCGCGGGCCAGGCGCCCCGCGCCGCCGGTGAAGCGGAAGTCGGCGTCGGTGGGGAGGCGGTCGGGGGCGTGGCCGGCGGTCACCGCGCGGGCGAGTTCCGGGGCGATGCGGGCCGGGGCACGGTCCGCGGTGCGGTAGGCGACCCAGTCGGCGAAGCCCTCGGAGAGCCACATGGGAGTGGCGTCGGTGGTACGGGCGCGGGTGGCGACGTGGGTGGCCTCGTGGGTGAGGACGGCGCCGCGGCCGAAGGCACTGAGGGCGGTGTACGCCTCGGGGTTGACGACGATCCGGCCGGCGGGGGCGGGGCCGGTGCCGCTCTTGTCGCCCGCCGTGGTGGTCACGGCGGCGATGCCCCGGTAGTCGGAGGGCGGCGCGCCGAGCAGGCCGCCCATGCGCTCCAGCGAGGCGGGCATCTCGACGACGAGCCGGCCCGACCCGGAGCCGTCCGCCCTCGAACCGTCCGATCCGGAACCGCCTGCTCCGGAACCCTCCGGCCAGGCGGACGCCACAGCGGGCACGGCCGCGTCGGCCAGCCCGGAGAGGGCCCGCAGGGCGGTGGAGTCCTGGCCCGCGCCGAGGACGAGGCTGTGCCGGCCCCGGACGGCGGTGACCCGGCCCTGTTCCCACAGCTGGCGGTCGCCGGACGCGGTGTCGTCCCCCGCCACGTACCAGCGCCCGGAGCGCCGGACGGCCGTCAGCCGGACCGGGACGGTGACCGGCGCCGCGTCGTAGCCGTCCAGCCGGTAGCGGAGTTCGGCCTCGGCGGCGACCCGGTGGCCGTCGCCGGGGGCGGGGGTGAAGCCGCCGGTGCGGACGGCGCCGTACTCCCAGGAGGCGAGCGGCACGTCGGCGAGATTGGCGAAGACCTGGCGCCGGCGGTCCCGGTAGGCGCGTGCGTCGGGGTCGACGGCGGCGAGGTAGGCGCCCTCGTCGCGGTCGCGCAGCGCCGCGGCCCAGCCGTCGAGCAGCCGCCGCACGGCGTCGGTGTCGCGGGCCGCCTCGCCGCCGACGGGTCCGGTGCCGCAGCCGGCGAGGGACGGCAGGGCGAGGAGTACGACGGCCAGGAAGCGCCGGAGCCGCGGTGCCGCCCGGCGCTCGCCGGGTCTCGTGGGGCCGTCCATGGCCCGCATCGTACGAGCCGGCCGGCCGGTCACCCGGGCCGGGGCGGCGGGGAGGTGTCCGGAGGTGCCCCCGGAGACGCGGTCACGGCCGCGTGACGGACGAGATCGGCATCATGTCGGCCCGGTCGTAGCGGACCCGCGCCCCCGGGTACGGCGCGTGCACCACCTGCCCGTCACCGACGTACATGCCCACGTGGCTGGCGTCGTCCCGGTAGATGACGAGGTCGCCGGGGCGGGCCTCGGAGAGCGGTACGTGCCGGCCCGCGTTCCGCTGGGCCTGCGAGGTGCGCGGCAGGCCGACGCCCGCGCGGCCGTAGGCCCACTGCGTCAGCCCCGAGCAGTCGAAGGCGAACGGGCCGCTGGCGCCCCACGCGTAGGGAAGGCCGACGGCCGCGCGGGCGGCCCGCGCGGCGGCGGCGCCCCGCGAGGAACCGGCGTCGGGCAGCGCCGAGTCCCCGCCCGCCGGCGGGTACGGCACCGAGTGCAGGAAGCCGGCCCGGGGCCCGCCCGCCGAACGCGACGCGCGGGCGTACCGCGCCCGTTCGCCGGCCGGGAGCGTGTTGAGCAGCCGGCGGGCGGCGGCGAGCCCGGCCTCGACCTCGCGCTTGTGGCGGGCGACGGCCCGGCGGCTGTCCTCCAGTTCGGCGAGGGCGCGGGCGGCCTCCAGCCGCTCCTGGCCGAGCGCGCGCTGGGCGGCGAGCAGGGCGTGCAGCTGCTCGGCCTGCCGGCCGGTGACGCGTTCGAGGGCGGAGGCGCGGTCGAGGTAGCGGTCGGGGTCGTCGGAGAGCAGCAGGCGCAGGGCGGGGTCGACGGCGCCGGCCCGGTACTGGGCGGCGGCGACCGTGCCGAGGGCGTCGCGCATCCGGTTGACCGTCTCCTGGCCGCGGGCGACGCGGTCGGCGGTCAGCTCCACCTTCCGCCGCAGGGCGCCGGCCCGTTCGCCGGCGGCGTTGTACTGCTCGGTGGCCCGCTCGGCCTGCCGGTAGAGCCGGTCCAGCCGGGCCCGTACCGGCCCGGTCGCGTTCCCGGCCGAACCGGCGGGGTCGGCGGGACCGGTGGGGCCGCCGGGGCGGGCGGCGGCGGACGGTGACAGCGCGGTCGCCACAGTGGCCACGGCGGCGGACAGGACGGTGACCCGTACGGTCCGGGCGAGGCCGGAGGGCGCGGGTCGGCGGTGGGACGCCACGTGCTGCCGTACTCCCTTCGCTGCGCGCCCCCTGCCGCCCCCTGCCGCCCGGAGGGGCGGACGACGGCGGGGGCACCGCGCCGGCGGCAGACAGTAGCGGCTCGGTCACTCCGGGTTCAAAGACCGCTACACACGGTGAACATGGGCGCGTCCCGGCCGGAACGCCGGACGCCCCGCCCGAGACGCAGGTCGCGGGCGGGGCGCGGGGTGCTTCGCGGCCGGTGCGACACCACCCGAACGGGTGGATTGGCAGGGCCGGACGGCGTACGGGCGGAACCGCGGGGCAGCCGGGAAGGCGGGCACCCCCGGGCGTGGTCAGCCGACGCGCACGCCGAACTGGAACGGCATGTTGCCCATCGCCTCGTACCGGACGACGGTGCCCGTGCGCGGCGCGTGCAGTACCTGGCCGTTGCCGGCGTACAGGCCGACGTGGTGCTGGTCGCCGTAGAAGATGACCAGGTCACCGGGCTGGAGCTGACTCTGGTCGTAGATGCGGGTGCCGTCGTTGGCCTGGGCCTGCGAGGTGCGGTCCAGCGTGACGCCCGCCTGGGCGTAGGCCCAGGAGGTCAGGCCGGAGCAGTCGAAGGAGCTCGGCCCGGTGGCACCCCAGACGTACGGGGACCCTATCTTCGTCTGCGCGGCGGCGAGCGCGGCGCCGGCCCGGCCGGAGCCCGGGACGGCCTTGCCGCTGCTGCCGGTCTGCCCCGAACCGCCCTCCTTCGAGCCGCCCTTGGACCCGCTCGCGTCGTCCTTCGCCCCGCCCGCCTTGGCGGCGGCCTCGGCGGCCTCCTCCTTCTCGGCGGCGGCGATCGCGGCGCGCTCCTTCTCCGTGAGGGAGTTGAGGACGTCCTGCGCCTCGGCGAGCTTGCCCTGCACCTCGGCCTTGCGCTCGCCCAGCGCCTTGCGGGTGGACTCCAGGTCGGCCAGCTTGCCCGCGGCCTCCTCGCGCTGCTGCTTCAGGGCGCGCTGCTTGGTGGCGATCTGCCGGAGCGTCTCCGCCTGCTTGGCGCTGACCTGGTTGAGCGTGGACGCCCGCTCCAGGTAGCTGTCCGGGTCGGAGGAGAGCAGCAGTTGCAGGGACGGGTCCACCGAACCGGAGCGGTACTGCGCGGTCGCCACCGCGCCGAGGCCGTCGCGGAGCTTGTTCAGCTCCTCCTGGCCGCGCGCGACGCGGTCCTGGAGCGCGCCGGCCTCCTTCTCCAGCTTCTCCTGCCGCTGCTTGGCCCCGTTGTACTTCTCGGTGGCCTGCTCCGCCTGCTCGTAGAGCGCGTCGACCTTCTCCTTGGCCTCGCTGCGCGTCGGCTTCGCGCCGGGGTCGGCGGAGGCCGCCTGGGCGGAGAGGGCGACGGCCGCGGCGGCGGTCGCGGTGAGGACGGTCACCCGAGTGCGGCTCGGCTGTTTGGGACGACGGTGGGACGCCACGGAGTCGAGCTCCTTTTCTCCTCGGCCGAAGGTTCGAGGCCAGACCTTAGTGACCTCATATGATTGGTTCAAATCCCTTGGGGGGAATCGGTGCTCGGCCTTGCACGTCGTTGACGTGGGGCGCCCCCCCGGAAGGGCCGATCTCAGCCCGTCCGGCGTTTGAGGACGAGCGGCGAAGCCGCGACAAAGGGGGTCTGGGGGCTCGCTCCCAGGAAACGGCGAAGGGGCGGGTCAGGGGCTCAAGTCCGCGCCAGCCGGCGCAAGAGCAACGCCGAAGCCACTGGCCGAGCCCCCACCTTGGCGACCCCGTCGGCCACCTCCCGGTCCGTGGAGACGACCACGACAGGCCGCCCGGGCGGCTCGGCCCGGACAAGCTGACGGATCAGCTCGTCCGCCGTCACCCCGGGCTTGCTGAAGAGCACCCGAACCCCCCGCGGCGGAGCGAGCAGCACCGGAGCCGCCAACTCCGCCCCGTCGAAGACGCACGTCATCTCCGCCCCGGTCTGGGCGGCGAGCATGGACAGCCCGCCGAGCAGCCGCAGCCGCTGCTTGTCCAACGGCATCGTCGGATAGCCGGTCTTGGTGACGTTGTACCCGTCGACCACCAGATGCGCCTGCGGCAGGGCGAGCAGCTGGTCCAGCAGCGCGGGATCGGTCTCGGACAGGGCGCGCGCCGCGATGTCCTTGGGCGTCATCCGCCCGGGCTCCACCGCGTCCACCAGGTCGGCGGGGTGGACGGACGTAGGGGGCAGGGCGAGTTCGCGGCGCAGCCCCTGGGCGGCGTCGAGGACGGTGTCCAGGAGGAGCCGCAGCCGCATGTCCTCGACGCTGCGGCCCTCGCGGACCGCCCGGCGGCTCGCCTCCAGGGCGGCCTCGGCCTCGGTGAGCCGCGCCTTGACGCGCCGGGTCTCGCCGAGGGCGGCGGCCAGTTCGGCGGCGGCCTCGGTGCGCAGCGCCTCCAGCTCGGCGTGGGCCTTGCGCAGCGCCGCCTCGCCGCGCCGCACGTCGTTGAGGGCGCTGCGCAGCTTGCGGGCCAGCCCCTCGCCCTCCTTGCGGACGGCCTCCAGCTCGGCGCGGGCCCGGTCGGCCTCCGTACGGGCCTCGCCGCGCACCCGGGCGAGTTCCTCGCGGAGCTGCTTCAGTTCGCGCTGGGCCTCCTCGCCGGCCCGCTCGGCGCTGGCCCGCTGGGCCTCCTCGCCGGCGGCGGTGACCAGCTTCACCCAGCCGGGCGGGCGCAGCACGAAGGCCATGGCCGCGACGTCCTCGGGGTCGGCGGCGGCGGGCGGCGAACCGGCCTCCAGGGCCCGGGCCAGCTCGGAGCCGCTCTCGCGCAGCCGGGCCGAGATCCGCTGCCGGAACGCGGTGTCGGTCTCGACGGCGGCGGCCATCGCGTTGCCCGCGAACTTGGCCCGGCGGACGGGGGTGAACCGGGCGTACTGGCGTAGCTGCGCGGGGAGTTCGGCAACGGTCAGACCGCCGAACGCCTCGGCGACGAGGCCGATGACGCGGCGCCGGATGCCCTCGGGCAACGGGCGGTCGAGCACCTCGCCGACGCCGCCGGCCCGGCCTTCGTCACCGGCCGTCTCCTCGCCGTCCGTGTGCTCCACCACGCGCGTCCGCTCCGTTCCTCAGCTCGTCCCCGGACGGTCCACCGGCCCGATCGTCCCACCGGCCGCCCCCGGCGCCGTTTCCCGTTCTGTCTCCCGTGCCACCGCTGCCCGTCCGAGACGCACGGCGTGCCCGCACGGGGTGCGGTGCCGCCGGGTGGCGGCGGTCGGCCGGGGAACGTCCATGGTGCCGTCCGTCCTGTTCGTGGCGTGCCGGGTGCGGGGCGTTCGTCGTAACCCTACGGCCTGCCCGACCCGCGGCGGGTTGGGACCGGCACGAGCCGGAGCGACCGGCGAGGCTCTCCGTACCGCTTGCCCCGGTACGCCATGATCTGACCATGATCGTAAAGGCAGTGCGGCGGGACCGGCCCCGCACCCCCTGGGTCACCCGTACCGTTCTGGCCACCTGCTGCGTGGTCTTCCTGATCGGCCCGGCGTCCGGCCTCGATCCCTCGTACGGCACCGGCGCCGACCTGCTCGCCGCGCAGGCGGCCTACTTCGAGCGCTGGGGGGTGGTGCCGGACGAGCTCTGGCACGGCCTGCCGGGCTCGCTCACCACCCCGTTCACCGCCCTCTTCGTGCACGGGAACTGGCTGCATCTGCTCGGCAACATGCTCTTCCTCCACGTCTTCGGGGCGATGACCGAGGAGCGCATGGGCCGCCTCTCCTTCGCCCTCTGCTACCTCGTCACCGGCTCCCTCGCCCTGCTCGGCTACGCCGCCGTGCACGCCGGATCCGCCCAGTCCCTGGTCGGCGCCTCCGGGGCCATCTCCGGGATCCTCGGCGCCTTCCTCCACCTCTTCCCGCGCGCCCGCGTGACCAGCCTCTTCCCGTTCCTCTTCTTCCTCCCGCTCCGCTTCCCCGCCTGGGCCGTCCTCCTCTTCTGGTTCGCCCTCCAGTGGCCCGGCCTCGGCGCCCCCGACGACCGCCCCGGCGTCGCCTACCTGGCCCACGTCGTGGGCTTCGCCCTCGGCTTCGGCTTCGCATGGGTGTGCCGGGAACGGCCGGTTAGAGTGAAATCCCCCGTGAACGACGCGGCCGGGTCCGCCGAAGGAGACAGAACGACGTGATCACCTCGATCGTGCTCATCAAGACCGACGTGGACCGGATCCCCGAGATCGCCGAACAGATCGCCGCGCTGGAGGGGGTGAGCGAGGTCTTCTCCGTGACCGGGGCGTACGACCTCATCGCGATGGTGCGGGTGGCTCGGCACGATGATCTCGCGGAGGTCATTCCGGGGCGGATCAGCAAGGTGCCCGGGGTGGCGTCCACCGAGACGCACATCGCGTTCCGCACGTACTCGCAGCACGATCTGGAGGCGGCGTTCGCGATCGGCCTCGACAGCTAGGCGCTCGGCGCGGGCGCCTGCGGCGGGCTGTGCCCCGGTCCCTCCCCCAGAGGGGGCACCCCCACTTCGCCGTTTCCTGGGGGCAAGCCCCCAGCCCCCCGAAACCGCGCTCCGCGCGGTTGTCCTCAAACGCCGGACAGGCTGACTATCCAGCCCGTCCGGCGTTTGAGGACGAGCGGCGGAGCCGCGATCAGCGGGGTCTGGGGCGCAGCCCCAGGAATCGGCGAAGTGGGGGTGCCCCCTCTGGGGGAGGGACCGGGGCGCTGCCCGCCGCAGGCGCCTACCGCCGCACCAGCTCCCCCACCGCCCCCACAAACCGCTCCACATGCTCATCCGGCGTCCCCACGCCAAAGCTCACCCGCACAGCCGACCCTTCGGGAAGAAGCGCCCGCACCAGCGGATGAGCGCAGAACAACCCATCCCGCACCCCAATCCCGTACTCCGCCGAAAGAGCCGCGGCGAACTCCGCGCTGTCCCACCCGTCGACGACGAACGACACCACCCCCACCCGCGGCGCGTCATCCCCGAAAAGCGAAAGCACCCGCACCTCCGGCACCGCCGCCAGCCCCGCCCGCAACCGCGCGAGCAGCACCTCCTCCCGCGCGGCGAGCCGCTCGAACCCGGCCTCCGTCAAAGCCCGGCAGGCCGAGGCCACCGCATGCGCGCCGATCACGTTGGGGGAACCGGCCTCGTGCCGCGCGACGGTGTCGAACCACTCGACGGCGGGCGCACCGGACGCGTCCCGCCGCACACTCCGCGTCGCGCCGCCGCCCGCGAGGTACGGCTCGGCCGCCCGCAGCCAGTCCGCGCGCCCGGCCAACACCCCCGCGCCGAACGGCGCGTAGAGCTTGTGGCCGGAGAAGGCGACCCAGTCGACGTCCAGTTCGCCGATGTCGACCGCGCGGTGCGGCGCGAGCTGCGCCGCGTCGAGGACGACGCGGGCACCGTGCGCGTGGGCGGCGGCGGCGAGTTCGCGGACGGGCCACACTTCGCCGGTCACATTCGAAGCGCCCGTCACGCAGACCAGCGCCGGACCGTACGGCTCCCGCGCGGCCAGCGCCCGTTCCAGCGTCTCGACGGCCTGCGCGGGGCTGCGCGGCGCGTCCAGCCAGGTGACGGGCGTCTCGCCGGTCTCGGCCCGGCGGGCCCAGGGCAGCAGGGCGGCGTGGTGCTCGGTCTCGAAGACGAACACCCGAGTGCCGGCGGGCAGGGCCGCGGCCAGGAGGTTGAGCGAGTCGGTCGTCGAGCGGGTGAAGAGCACCTGGTCGTCCGCGCGGCAGCCGAGGAACTCGGCGACCGTCGCGCGGCTGTTCTCGAACAGCTCGGTGGAGAGCCGCGAGAGGTACCCGGCACCCCGGTGCACGCTGCCGTAGTACGGCGCGTAGGCGGCGACGTCGTCCCACACCCGCTGCAGGGCGGGCGCGCTCGCCGCGTAGTCGAGGGCGGCGTAGGGGACTTCACCGCCACCGGCGACGGGCACGCGGACGTCCCGGCCGAGGACGGGCAGCGGCAGGGACGGCCCGGGGCCGGAGATCGCGGCGGCGGGGGCGACGGTGGCGGGGGCGACGGCGGAAACGGTGGAGGACATGACGAACTCCCGTGGAAGGCAGGCGAGATCACTGCGCGGCGGCACGGCGGCGCAGGAGAAAGGGAACGTGCGGGCGTGGAGAAGGGGCTCTCGGCCCTAGCGCATTCGCTGGATCACGGAAGGAACTCCCTCGACGACCAGGATCCCTGGCGAGGGATCCGCGCTTGCCGCAGACCTCGCTGCCTGCGGCCCGGTCATCACCCGGGGCACCCCGCCACGGACGGAGGGTTGCCGGACAGCGGGCCGGGGCCTGTGTCGCTGTCACTCGTGACCTGGCCGCGAGTATGGCACAGCGGATCACGGCGGGGAAAGCGGGTTCCGCGATGCGGACGGCTTACGGCCGGGGTTGGTGCCCCGGTCCCGCCCTCTCCCCGTTACTTGCAGGGGCTGCGCCCCCGCCCCCCCGAAGCGCCCTGCGGGCGCTGTCCTCAACCGCCGGACAGGCTGATATAGCCCGTCCGGCGTTTGAGGACGAGCGGCGAAGGGGAGGGACCGGGGCACCCTCACCCCCCGTTACTCACCCGCACCCACCGCTCCAACGCCGCCCGAGCAGCCCCGCTGTCGATCGACTCCGCCGCCCGCGCCATCCCCGCCGCGATCCGCCCGACGAGCGGCTCGTCGGAAGGCTCCAGAGCCACCAGCGCAGCCGCCGAGTTCAACAGCACAGCGTCCCGCACCGGCCCGGTCTCACCGGCCAGCACCCGCCGCGCCACATCCGCGTTGTACGAGGCGTCGGCACCCCGCAGCGCCTCCACGGGCACCACCTCGATCCCCACGTCCCGGGGATCGAACCGCTCCTCCCGCACCGCACCGTCCCGTACGACCCACACCCGCGACGTGGCCGTCGTCGTCAGCTCGTCCAGGCCGTCGTCACCGCGGAAGACCAGCGCGGACGAACCCCGTTCGGCGAGGACCCCGGCCAGGATGGGCGCCATCCGGGCGTCGGCGACGCCGGTCGCCTGGGCGCGGACGCGCGCCGGGTTGGTGAGCGGCCCGAGGACGTTGAAGGTGGTCCGGACGCCCAGTTCACGCCGGGCGGCCGCGACGTGCCGCAGCGCGGGGTGGAACTTCACCGCGAAGCAGAAGGTGATGCCGGCCTCCCGGGCGACCTCCACCACCCGCTCCGGGGAGAGGTCCAGGTTGACGCCCAGCTTCTCCAGGACGTCGGAGGCGCCGCTCGCCGACGAAGCGGCCCGGTTGCCGTGCTTGACGACCTTCACGCCCGTCCCGGCGACGACGATCGACGACATCGTCGAGATGTTGACCGTCTTGGCGCCGTCGCCGCCCGTGCCGACGATGTCCACGCTGGGGCCGGGCACCTCGATGAGGTTGGCGTGCGCGTACATGGCCCGCACCAGGCCGGAGATCTCGGCGACCGTCTCGCCCTTCGCCCGCAGGGCCACCGCGAAGCCGGCGATCTGGGCGTCGGTGGCCGCGCCGCGCATGATGCGGTCCATGGCCCAGGCGGTGTCGTCCGCGCCCAGGTCCCGTCCGCCGAGCAGCGCCTCCAGGATGCCGGGCCAGGACCGGGACACCGTGCCGTCGCCGCCTGTCGGGGTCGCAACGTTCATGGTCCACGCTCCTGGGTGGTCGATCCGGGGCCCTGTCCTCGCAGGGCACGTGCCCAGCCTAACCAGGTCCCGGGACGGCGAAGAGCCCCGTCCACGCGGTGGACGGGGCTCTCGCCGTGGCGATCAGCTGTGATCAGTATCCGGTGATCAGGGGATCAGTGGTGGCCGTGGCCGCTCGTGATCTCCTGGTACTCCTCCGCGGTGGCCTTGGGGACGAACTTGTCCTCCCCGTACATGCTCTTGGAGAGCCGGACCTTCATCTTCTGGCCCATGGACGCCTTGCGGGCGACGCCGTTCTTGTCGACCTCGGGCTCCAGCTCCAGCGGCTTCGGCTGCTCGTGCGCGGTGAGCGTGTGCAGCTGCTCCTGCGTGAGCGGCTCGTGGACCTCGACGAACTCACCGTGCGGCAGGCGCTTGATGATGCCCGACTCGCGGCCGTGCAGCACCTTCTCCCGGTCGCGCCGCTGGAGACCCATGCAGATCCGGCGGGTGGCGATGAACGACAGCACGGGGATCACGAAGAAGCCGATGCGGACGAACCAGGTGATGGCGTTGAGCGACAGGTGGAAGTGGGTGGCCCAGAGGTCGTTTCCACCACCGATCAGCATCACGAAGTACGCGGCGATCCAGGCGACACCGAAGGCGGTGCGCGTCGGAGCGTTGCGCGGACGGTCCAGCAGGTGGTGCTCCCGCTTGTCGCCGGTCGCCCAGGCCTCCAGGAACGGCCAGAGGGCGATGGCGAAGAGCACCAGCGGGAAGATGACCAGCGGGATGAAGACGCCCAGGACCAGGGTGTGGCCCCAGATGTTGATCTCCCAGCCCGGCATGACGCGGATCAGACCCTCGGCGAAGCCCATGTACCAGTCGGGCTGGGCGCCGGTGGACACCTGGTCCGGCCGGTAGGGGCCGATCTCCCAGATGGGGTTGATCGTGGCGATCGCCGCGATGGCCGCGATGGCACCGAAGACCAGGAAGAAGAAGCCTCCCGCCTTCGCCATGTAGACCGGCAGCAGCGGCATGCCGACGACGTTCTTCTCGGTCCGGCCGGGGCCGGGGTACTGCGTGTGCTTGTGGTAGATGACCAGGATCAGGTGGGCCACCACGAGACCGAGCATGATGCCCGGCAGCAGCAGGATGTGCACCGAGTAGAAGCGCGCCACGAAGTCGCCGCCGGGGAACTCCCCGCCGAAGACCAGCATGGACAGGTACGTGCCGATCAGCGGCACGGACAGGATCGCGCCGTCCACGAAGCGGACACCGGTGCCGGAGAGCAGGTCGTCCGGCAGCGAGTAACCGGTGAAGCCGGTGAACATGCCGAGGAAGAACAGCAGGAACCCGAACAGCCAGTTGATCTCACGCGGCTTGCGGAACGCGCCCGTGAAGAAGACGCGCATCATGTGTACGAACATGCCGGCGAGGAAGATCAGCGCGGCCCAGTGGTGGATCTGCCGGATGAGCAGACCACCGCGGACGTCGAAGCTGATGTGCAGCGTCGAGGAGAACGCCTCGGACATCCGCTGTCCCTGGAGCGGGACGTAGGAGCCGTGGTAGACGACCTCGTTCATGCTCGGGTGGAAGAACAGCGTCAGATACACACCCGTGAGGATGATGATCAGGAAGCTGTAGAGGCAGACCTCGCCCAGCATGAAGGACCAGTGGTCCGGGAAGATCTTCCGCATGTTGGCCTTGGCCAGGCTGTAGATCCCCAGCCGGCCGTCGGCCCAGTCGGCGACCCGCTCACCCGCGGGCGCCTTGCGGCCGGGCTTGCTGCCCGCCGCCTTCGTCTCTGCAGTACTCATCCGCGCTCCCAGAAGGCAGGACCGACGGGCTCGGCGAAGTCGCCCATCGCCTCGAGGTAGCCCTTGTCATTGACCTTGATCCGCAGCTGCGGAAGGGCGTGCCCGGCCGGACCGAAGACCACGCGACCGCCGTCGGAGAGGTCGAAGGTGGACTGGTGGCACGGGCAGAGCACGTGGTGGGTCTGCTGCTCGTAGAGGCTGATCGGGCAGCCCACGTGCGTGCAGATCTTGGAGAACGCGACGATGCCGTCGACCGACCAGTCCAGCTCCTGCTTGTCCTTGATGTCCTCCGGACGGAGCCGGACGATCATCAGGGCCGCCTTGGCGATCTGGACCTGGAAGTCGTGGTCCTCCTCCGACATGCCCTGCGGCATGGCGAAGGTGAGGGAGCCGACCTGGACGTCCTCGGGACGCAGGGGCTGCATCGTGTTCTGGTTGACCAGCATCTTGCCGGCCGCCCACTTGCTCTTGCGGAGCTTGGTGCCCGGCTTGGGGCCCAGGCCGCCGAAGAGGAACAGGGCGGAGAGCGGCATCAGTGCCAGCGCACCGAACATCGTGTTCCGGATCAGCGGACGACGGCCCATCGCCGACTCGCTGGCGCCCTCGGCGAAGTCGGCCATGACCTTGGCCTTGACCTCGGGGGACGCCTCGATCGGGTGGCGCTCGTCGATGCGCTCCTCGTCGGACATCAGGGTGCGGGCCCAGTGGACCGCGCCCGCGCCGATGCAGAACAGCGCCACGCCGAGGGTGAGCCCCAGCGTGAAGTTCATGGCGCTGACGTGACCGAGCGGGAACACGTAGATGTTCTTGTCGATCGGGATGGCCAGGTAGGCGGCGATGAAGCCGACCGTGGCCAGCATGGACAGCGTGAACATGAACGCAACGGCGCGCTCGGAGCGCCGGGCGGCCCGCTCGTCGATGTCCTGGACGCGGTGCTCGTGCGGCGGCAGGCCCGGGTCGGCGAAGGGGTCGCCCTTGACCGTCACCGCGCCCTCGCGCGTGTCGCCCTGCTTGCTCGGCAGGGTCTCTTCTGGAATGTCTTGGCTACTCATGACTTCTTGGCCTTTGCGGTCCGGGCGGCGACCCAGATGGCGAGGGCGATCAGCGCGCCGAGGCCGAAGATCCACCCGAACAGACCCTCACTGACCGGGCCGAGCCCGCCCAGGTTGAGGCCGCCCGGGCTCTCCGACTTGCTGGTGTTGACCTCGTCGAGGTACGCGATGATGTCCTTCTTGTTCTTCTGGGACATCGTGGTGTCGGGGAAGGACGGCATGTTCTGCGGGCCGGTCTGCATGGCCTCGTAGATGTGCTTCGGGTCGACGTCCTCAAGGCTGGGCGCGAACTTGCCGTTCGACAGCGCGCCACCCTTGCCCGTGAAGTTGTGGCACTGGGCGCAGTTCGTACGGAACAGTTCGCCGCCCTTGGCGATGTCGCCGCCGTCGGGGCTGTACTGGTCCTTCGAGGGCACCGCCGGGCCCGCGCCGAGCGAGGAGATGTACGCGGCGAGCTGGTCGGTCTCGGCCTGCGTGTAGACGGGCTTCTTGCGGGGCGCCTGGGCGCCCTGCTGCTGCATCGGCATACGACCGGTGCGGACCTGGAAGTCCACGGCCGCGGAACCCACGCCGACCAGGCTCGGCCCGTCGGAGGTGCCCTGAGCGCCGGTGCCGTGGCAGCTGGCACAGCCGACGGAGTAGAGCTTCTTGCCCTCCTCGATGGCCAGGGACTGGGCGGTGTCATCGGCCTTGGCCGACTCGGCCGGCGCGAAAGCGGCGTACAGCCCCCCGGTGACCGCCAGCGCGAAGAGTAGGACGACGACCGCCGCCAGCGGATGGCGTCGTCGTGCGGAGAGCTTTTTCACGGATTACCCCGGTGTCAGGATCTTCTGCGTCGATGCTGGACTGTTGGTCCGGTGCGGGACGGGACCGATTACTTGATCAAGTAGATCGTGGCGAAGAGGCCGATCCACACCACGTCGACGAAGTGCCAGTAGTAGGAGACGACGATGGCCGCCGTCGCCTGGTGGTGGGTGAACCTCTTGGCCGCGTACGTCCTGCCCAGGACCAGCAGGAAGGCGATGAGTCCGCCCGTCACGTGCAGGCCGTGGAAGCCGGTCGTCAGGTAGAAGGCCGAGCCGTACGCGTCGGAAGACAGCGAGAGGCCCGCCTCCTTGACCAGGTCGGTGTACTCGAAGATCTGGCCACCGATGAAGATGGCACCCATCACGAAGGTGATCACGAACCAGGTGCGCAGCTTCTTCACGTCACCGCGCTCGGCCGCGAACACGCCGAGCTGACAGGTGAGCGAGGAGAGCACCAGGATCGTGGTGTTCGCCGCGGAGAACGGAACGTTCAGATGCGACGCCATGTCCGACCAGTGGTCGGTGCCGGTCACCGATCGCAGGGTGAAGTACATCGCGAAGAGGGCCGCGAAGAACATCAGCTCGGAACTCAGCCAGATGATGGTTCCGACGCTGGTGAGGTTCGGTCGGTTGACCGAGGGGTGCGCGTGCCCGGTATCTACTGCTGTTGCTGTCGCCACGACCGACATTATGTCGGTCGCTTATCTCGCGCTCACTCCGGGGGGTGCCGTTCGGTGTGTCAAGGACGTGTGCCCTGCTCGTACGGCCGAATCCGGCGGTCACCCGGTATACCCGCAGTCGTCCCCCGAAGGGGGGAAGGAGTCCTTCCGCGGGGCCTAACGCAGGACTTCCGCGCGGCTTCCGGGGCGCTGGTGACGGGCCGTCGGCGCCCGTGCGGGAAGAGGCGGTGATCGCGCCCTCCTCCGCGGCCCCTCCCGCGGAGTAGCATCCGCGCAGCGGTCCCCTCGTTCCACAGCTGTGCCCGAGACACCCGATGTCATGAGCGTGGAGGTAACGATGCAGCCGACGGCCACGGTGCTGGTCTACAGCGACGACGCGCGCACCCGCGAACAGGTGCGGCTGGCCGGCGGCCGGCGCCCGGCGGCGGACCTGCCGCCGGTGGAGTACCTGGAGTGCGCCACCCTCCCGGCGCTGCTGCGGACGCTGGCCGAACACCGGGTGGACGTCTGCGTCCTGGACGGCGAGACGGCCCCCGCGGGCGGCATGGGCGTCTGCCGGCAGCTCAAGGACGAGGTGTTCCAGTGCCCGCCCGTGCTGCTGCTGATGGGCCGCCCGCAGGACGCCTGGCTGGCCACCTGGAGCCGGGCGGACGCGGCGGTGACGCATCCGGTGGACCCGCTGGCCTTCCCCGCCGCGCTGGCCGGCCTGCTGCGCGGCAGGGTCGCGGCGGAGGCGTGAGGGCGGCGGGGCGGGGGACGCCCGTCAGACGCGGGGCCGCAGCCGGGCCGCGTCGGCCGGGGTGGCCCCCTCCCGCGTACCGGCCGCCAGGGCGCTGCCCTTGCGCCAGTCCTCCCACGACAGGTTCCAGTCGCCGAAGCCGTTGTCGAAGGGCGTCATGGTGGCGCCCGCGCTGCCGACGACCTTGACGATGTCACCCACCCGGACGTTGTCGAAGAACCATTTGGCGTTCTCGGTGGACATGCCCGTACAGCCGTGGCTGACGTTGTCGGCGCCCTGCGAGCCCACGGACCAGGGCGCGGCGTGCACGTATTCGCCGCTCCACGTCACCCGGGTGGCCCAGTAGACGGGCAGGTCGTAGGAGTCGGCGCTGCCCTCGGCGATGCCGATGGTGTCCCCGCGCATCCGTACGAAGGATTCCTGGCCAAGGATCACCTTGACCCCGTTGCGGGTGTCGTAGCCGGGCTTGCCGGTGGTGACCGGGATGGAGCGGATCTCCTGGCCGTTCTTCTGGACGCTCATGTAGTGCCCGGCGGCGTCCGTCACGGCCTCCACCCGGTCGCCCGTGGCCAGGTGCAGGGGCTGCGACGGGCCGCCGTACATGCCGCCGCCGACCTTGATGCCGTCGAGGGTGGCCCGGACGTCGATGGACGCGTGGGCGGGCCAGTACTCCTTGGGGCGGTAGTGCAGGACCCGGTTGTTCACCCAGTACCAGGAGCCCTGGACGGCGGGCTTCGACTCCACCCGAAGGGTGCGTTCGACGACGGCCCGCGCGGCGGGCGTCTGGACGGGGGTGCTGAGCTCGGCGGTGACGGGCTGTCCGACGCCGTAGGTGCCGCTCTTGGGGCCGAACGTGACGGTCAGCAGCCGGGTGGCCGGGCCGGTGTCGAAACCGATCGTACGGCGGCCCTGGGCCCCGTTCTCGTCCTCGGTGCTCACCCGCACGGTGTAGTGGGCGCCGGCCGCGAGGGAGCCGGTGCTGTGCCAGCGCGAGCCGTCGGGGTCCAGTTCGCCGCCCACGTAACGGCCGGCGGCGTCGGTGGCGATGACGTCGGTGATGCGGTCGTCGCCGGTGGCCGTCACTTCCAGGGGCAGGCTCGGGTCGACCTTGCGGCCGTCCTCGGCGCCCTTGAGCACGACCTGGCCGGCGGCGTCGTAGGGCGCTTCGGCCAGCGGGTTGGACGAGCTGCACCCGGTGCCCCCCAGCGCCAGGGGGACCAGCAGCAGCGCGCCGCCGAGCACCGAGCGGCGTCGAGGAGAGTGGCTCATGGTCACACCGTAGGAAGAACCGCCCTCTTCGGCCCCCGGGGAGGGGCAAACGGGTGGGCACGTTTGAACACGGGCCGCCGACACGCGAAAGGCCGGGCCCCGCGCACCGAGTGGTGTGCGGGGCCCGGCCCGTGCGGCGTGCGGAACCTACTGGTTCTGGTTCTCGCCGCGGTAGAACTCGAACACCCAGCCGAAGAGGCCGACCATGATCAGCGGGGCCGAGAAGTACATCAGCCACCAGCCGATCGCGATCGCCGCGAAGGCGAGGGCGCCACCGACCGCCAGGGACAGCGGCTGCCAGCTGTGCGGGGCGAAGAAGCCCAGCTCACCGGCGTCGTCCGCGACGTCCGCGTTCTTGTTGTCCTGCGCCCCGGCGTCCACCCGGCGCGCGGTGAACGCCAGGTAGTAGCCGACCATGATGCACAGGCCGAAGGCGAGGAACAGAGCGGTCGTGCCCGCCGGCTCCTTCGACCACACGCCGTAGACGACGGCCATGGCCAGGATGAAGACGGAGAGCCAGATGAACATCCGGCCTTGGATCTTCACTTGCCGGCCTCCTTGCCACCCGCGAGGGCCTTGTCAGCGAGGTTCTCCTCCAGCTCCAGCGCCGCGATCTCCGGGTGGTGCAGGTCGAACGCCGGGGATTCGGAGCGGATGCGGGGCAGCGTGAGGAAGTTGTGCCGCGGCGGCGGGCAGGAGGTCGCCCACTCCAGGGAGCGGCCGTAACCCCACGGGTCGTCGACCTCGACCTTCTTGCCGTACTTGGCGGTCTTCCAGACGTTGTAGAAGAACGGCAGGATCGACAGGCCGAGCAGGAACGAGCTGATGGTGGAGATGGTGTTCAGCGTGGTCCAGCCGTCGGCCGCCAGGTAGTCGGCGTACCGGCGGGGCATGCCCTCCGCGCCCAGCCAGTGCTGGACCAGGAACGTGCCGTGGAAGCCGATGAACAGCGTCCAGAAGGTGATCTTGCCGAGCCGCTCGTCCAGCATCTTGCCCGTGAACTTCGGCCACCAGAAGTGGAATCCGGCGAACATCGCGAAGACCACGGTGCCGAAGATGACGTAGTGGAAGTGCGCGACGACGAAGTACGAGTCGGAGACGTGGAAGTCCATCGGGGGCGAGGCCAGGATGACGCCGGTCAGACCACCGAAGGTGAAGGTGATCAGGAAGCCGACGGCCCAGAGCATCGGTGTCTCGAAGGACAGCGAGCCCTTCCACATGGTGCCGATCCAGTTGAAGAACTTCACACCGGTCGGGACCGCGATCAGGAAGGTCATGAAGGAGAAGAACGGCAGCAGTACGCCACCTGTGACGTACATGTGGTGCGCCCACACCGTCACCGAGAGGCCGGCGATGGAGATCGTCGCCGCGATCAGGCCCCAGTAACCGAACATCGGCTTGCGGGAGAAGACCGGGATGACCTCGGAGATGATGCCGAAGAACGGCAGCGCGATGATGTACACCTCGGGGTGGCCGAAGAACCAGAAGAGGTGCTGCCACAGCAGGGCGCCGCCGTTGGCCGCGTCGAAGATGTGGGCCCCGAACTTGCGGTCCGCCTCCAGCGCGAAGAGCGCGGCGGCCAGCACCGGGAAGGCCAGCAGGACCAGGACACCGGTCAGCAGGACGTTCCAGGTGAAGATCGGCATACGGAACATCGTCATGCCGGGCGCGCGCATGCAGATGATCGTGGTGATGAAGTTGACCGAGCCGAGGATCGTGCCGAAGCCGGAGAAGGCCAGACCCATGATCCACAGGTCACCGCCGACACCCGGCGAGTGGGCGCTGTCGGTCAGCGGCGCGTAGGCGAACCAGCCGAAGTCGGCCGCACCCTGCGGGGTGAGGAAGCCGGCGACCGCGATCAGCGAACCGAACAGGTACAGCCAGTAGGCGAACATGTTCAGTCGCGGGAACGCCACGTCGGGCGCGCCGATCTGCAGCGGCATGATCCAGTTCGCGAAGCCCGCGAACAGCGGCGTCGCGAACATCAGCAGCATGATCGTGCCGTGCATCGTGAACGCCTGGTTGAACTGCTCGTTCGACATGATCTGCGTGCCGGGGCGAGCGAGTTCGGCGCGCATCAGCAGCGCCATGACGCCGCCGATGCAGAAGAACACGAACGACGTGACCAGGTACAGGGTCCCGATCGTCTTGTGGTCGGTGGTGGTCAGCCACTTGATCACCTGGTTGCCTGGCGCCTTGGCGCGAACAGGCGGTGCTGCCGGGGCTGATGCGGCGGCACCCTGGGGTTCGTTGAGGATGCTCACTTGTTCTTGGTCTCCGCGTTCTTCGCGTGATCCGTCTGCGCGATGCCCGCCGGCAGGTAGCCGGTCTGACCCTTGGCGGCCAGCTCCTTGAGGTGCTTCTGGTACCGCTCAGGAGAGACGACCTTGACGTTGAAGAGCATCCGCGAATGGTCCTGCCCACAGAGCTCGGCGCACTTGCCCCGGAAGGTGCCCTCCCGGTTCGGGGTCACCGAGAAGCTGTTGGTGTGGCCCGGGATGACGTCCTGCTTCATCAGGAACGGCAGCACCCAGAAGGAGTGGTTGACGTCGCGGGAGGTCAGGACGAACTGGACCGTCTCGCCCTTGGGCAGCCACAGCGTGGGGCCGGGCATGCCGTTCTGCGGGTTCCGCGTGCCCGGGATGCCGGTGTCGTAGACGCCCGCCGCGTCCGCCGGGGCCTTCTTGAGGAACCGGTCGGGGATGGCGTCGAGCTCCTTGATGTCGCGCAGCGCCTTGCCCGGCTTCTGGCCCTCGGCCGTCTCCATGTAGTTGAAGGCCCAGTTCCACTGGAAGCCGATCACGTTCACGACGTGCTTCGGCTTGTCCGGGGTGGCGATGAGCTTGTTCTCGTCACGGGCCGTGAAGTAGAAGAGCACCGAGACGATGAGGATCGGGACCACGGTGTACAGGGCCTCAAGAGGCATGTTGTACCGGGTCTGGGTGGGAACCTCGACCTTGCTCCGGCTGCGCCGGTGGAAGATGACGCTCCAGAGGATAAGGCCCCACACCAGGACACCGACCGCGAGGGCCGCGGCCCACGAGCCCTGCCACAGGGAGAGGATCCGCGGCGCCTCCTCCGTGACGGGAGTGGGCATTCCGAGGCGGGGAAAGTCCTTCGATGTGCAACCGGTGGCGGTCGCCAGAACAGCGCCCGCGGCCAGCGCCTGCAGCAGCTTCCGCCGCACCGGGCGCCGCGACGAGCGGTCGGAGCCGTTGGGACTCACGTAGCGCCTTCCCGAGAGTCTCGCCCGCGCGGCCGGCTGCGGCCGTCTCGGTCGGTCGCCGGCCCGCTGCGGGCAGGGTTTGGATGTTTATGCGGACCAAACCCTACTGGACGCTATTTGGGGTCGCGCGGGGAGGGTGCCCAACGCGCCGGGGGCCCGGGCGAAGACTCACCGAAGGGATGGAACCACCGGCTCCGGGCGGGAACTGGGAGGCCGTCAGCCCAGGCCCGCGCGGGGGCGGGCCGCGCGCTAGGTTCGGTGCCGTGCCCTACTTCGACGCCGCCTCCGCCGCTCCCCCGCACCCCGTCGCCCGCCAGGCGCTGCTGGCCGCCCTCGACGAGGGCTGGGCCGATCCCGCCCGGCTCCACCGCGAGGGCCGGCGGGCCCGCCTGCTGCTCGACGCGGCCCGCGAGACCGCGGCCGAGGCGGTCGGCTGTCGACCGGACGAACTCTCGTTCACCCCTTCGGGTACCCGCGCGCTGCACGACGGCATCGCCGGCGCGCTCGGCGGCCGCCGCAGGACCGGACGCCACCTGGTCGTCTCCTCGGTCGAGCACTCCGCCGTCCTCCACGCGGCCGACGCCCTGGAGGCGGACGGCGGGAGCGTCACCCGGGTGGCGGTCGACCGGACCGGTCTCGTCGACCCCGCGGAGTACGCGGCGGCGCTGCGCCCCGACACCGCGCTGGCCGCCCTCCAGTCCGCCAACCACGAGACCGGCACGGAGCAGCCGCTGGCCGAGGTCGTGTCCCTCTGCCGGGCGGCGGGGGTGCCGCTGCTGGTCGACGCCGCCCAGTCGCTCGGCTGGGGCCCGGCCCCGGAGGGCTGGTCGCTGCTGACCGCCAGCGCGCACAAGTGGGGCGGCCCGGCGGGCGTCGGCCTCCTCGCCGTCCGCAAGGGCACCCGCTTCGCCCCGCGCGGCCCGGTGGACGAACGGGAGGCGGGCCGCGCGCCCGGCTTCCCCGATCTTCCCGCGATCGTCGCGGCGGCGGCCTCGCTGCGGGCGGTCCACGCGGAGGCCGACGCGGAGGCGGCCCGGCTGCGCGCCCTCGTCGACCGGATCCGCGCCCGCGTCCCCGCCCTCGTCCCCGACGTCGAGGTCGTCGGCCACCCGACCCGTCGCCTCCCCCACATCGTCACCTTCTCCTGCCTCTACGTCGACGGCGAGGCCCTCCTCCACGCACTCGACCGCGAGGGCTTCTCCGTCTCCTCCGGCTCCTCCTGCACCTCCAGCACGCTGGAACCGAGCCATGTACTGCGGGCGATGGGGGTGCTCTCGGAAGGGAACGTGCGGGTTTCGCTGCCGCGGGGGGCTCTCGCGACTGACGTCGAGCGGTTCCTGGAAGTGCTGCCCGGGGTGGTGGACGGGGTGCGCCGGCACCTCGGGGCGCCTTCGGAGGCGCCTGCCCCCGTCGGCGGGGAGGCGGAGGTCCTCGTGGACGCGCTGGGGAAGCGGTGTCCGATCCCCGTGATCGAGCTGGCGAAGGTGTTCGACCGGGTGCCGGTCGGGGGGTTGGTGACCGTGCTGTCTGATGACGAGGCTGCGCGGCTGGATGTTCCTGCCTGGTGCGATATGCGGGGGCAGGAGTATGTGGGGGAGCGGGCTGTGGAGGGTGGGGTGGGATATACGGTGCGGCGGGTTTCGTAGGGGGGTGCCCCGGTCCCGCCCCTTCGCCGTTTCCTGGGGGCCAGGCCCCCAGCCCCCCGAAACCGCGCTCCGCGCGGTTGTCCTCAAACGCCGGACGGGCTGACTATCCAGCCCGTCCGGCGTTTGAGGACGAGCGGCGGAGCCGCGATCAGCGGGGTCTGGGGCGCAGCCCCAGGAATCGGCGAAGGGGCGGGACCGGGGCACAGCCCCCGCAGGGGTCACTCCCCCAGGCGCGCCTGGATCTCGGCCGCGGCCTCGTGCCCGTAAGCCTTCGCGAACCGCTCCATGAAGTGCCCACGCCGCAGCTCGTACTCCTGAGTACCGAGCGTCTCGATCACGAGAGTGGCGAGCATGCACCCGAGCTGAGCAGCCCGCTCAAGAGAAAGCTCCCAGGTCAGACCGGCAAGGAAGCCCGCGCGGAAAGCGTCCCCGACCCCCGTCGGATCGACCTTCGCCAGCTCCTCCGCACACCCGACCTCGATCGCCGGCTCCCCGACCCGCTCGATGCGGACGCCCCGGGAGCCGAGCGTGGTGACCCGGGTGCCGA
Source organism: Streptomyces huiliensis (assembly GCF_020037025.1). Lineage (GTDB taxonomy): Bacteria > Actinomycetota > Actinomycetes > Streptomycetales > Streptomycetaceae > Streptomyces > Streptomyces huiliensis. The sequence goes on from NZ_JAIQLH010000021.1 coordinate 93,315, forward strand.
CCTTGGCGAGGATCTCGTCGCCGGTCCAGCCCGTCTTGGACTCGATCAGCGCCTTCTCGTACTCGTTGGTGAAGAGGTACGTGGCGCCCTCGACGAGCTGCCGGATGTCGTCGCCGTCCATGCGGGCGAGCTGCTGGGAGGGGTCGGCGGCGAACGGGATGCCCCGGGTGCGGCACTCCTCCGTGTGGCGGAGCATCGCCTCGGGGTCGTCGGCGCCGATGAGCACCAGGTCGAGACCGCCGACGCGGTCGGCGACGGGCTGGAGCTCGATGAGGCGGGCCTCGCTCATGGCACCGGTGTAGAAGGACGCGATCTGGTTGTGGTCGGTGTCCGTGGTGCAGACGAAACGGGCGGTGTGCAGCACCTCGGAGATGTGCACCGACTCGGTGTCGACGCCGTGCCGTTCCAGCCAGGCGCGGTAGTCGGCGAAGTCCTCGCCCGCCGCGCCGACGAGGATCGGGCGCAGGCCGAGGACGCCCATGCCGAAGCAGATGTTCGGGCCGACGCCGCCGCGGCGCACGTCCAGGTCGTCGACGAGGAAGGACAGGGAGACCGTGTGCAGCTGGTCCGCCACGAGCTGGTCGGCGAATCGGCCGGGGAACGTCATCAGATGGTCGGTGGCGATGGAGCCGGTGACAGCGATACGCACGGCGAATCTGCTCCTTGCGGGGCGAGGCGGTGAGGGGCGGTGGCGCTACACGGGAGGAAGCGGGACGAACGGTCCTGGACTGGAAAGGCCGTACCACGCTACCGGCTCCCACTCGGGACACCAGTCCCGATCTCGCCACGAGCGGCTGAATTTACCTGATGACCGGCCTTTCTCCGCGGCCGTGGCGGTCAGTACGGTGCCCGTATGGCGACTCTTGTGAACCACGTCACCCTCCCTCCCGCGGAGGCCGCCTCCGATGGCGACACCCTCGCCGGGTTGCGCCGGGATTGTGCCGGAATGCTGCCGCACTGGCGGGTGCCGGAGGCCCTTGAGGACTCCGCGGCGCCCGCGGCGAGACCGCTGCACGGGGTCTCGGTGCCGGAGCGGACGGTGCGGCTGCTGCGCGGTATGTCCGAGTACGGCGACTGAGCCGGCCGGGCCGCCCGGGTCCAGCGGGGCCCGAGCGCCGTCCCACCGCCGCTCCGCCGTGGAACCGGCCGCTCCCGTGCTCCGTCCCACCGGCGCCCCTCCCCGGCCGGGGCGGGGACCGGGACACCGGTGGAAGCGGAGCGAAGGAGCGATGCGGTGGGCACCGAGGGCGACACCTCCGGCAGGCGGCGGCGGAAGTACTCGCCGCCGGTGGTCGCGTCGGTCGCGGCGGCCGTGCTGCTGGCCGGGGGCGGTGGCGCGTACTGGGCGGCGACGGCGGGCTGCGGTGCGGCGGAGCCGGCCGCGGAGGAGCGGGCGGTCCCCCCGCCGCCGCTGGCACTGGACGAGGACGGGGGCCCCGGCACCGGGACGGATGCGAGCGGGCCACCGCCGGGCGTCGCGGTGGGCGAGCCGGACCCCAACGGCGGCCCGCGCTACCGGGCCGAGGGGAAGCTGCCCGACGGCCCGGCCAAGGCGCCCGTGTACGAGGCGGCCCGGACCCCGACCGCCGCCGACGTGACAGCACTGGCCAAGGCCCTGGGCGTCAAGGGCGAGCCGCGGCGGGCGGACGGCGTGTGGACCGTCGGGCAAGGGGCCGAACCGACGGTGCAGGTGAGCGCGGCGGCGCCGGGCGACTGGACGTACTCGCTCCACGGGATCGCCGGCGGGAAGCCGTGCGTCCACCCGCCGGGCGCGGGGCCCGAGAAGGAGCGGCCGGACGACGCCCCCGCCTGCCCGTCCTTCCGGGACCGGCCCGGCGGCTCCGACCCGGCGGCGGCGCGCCCGGTGTCGGAGGAGCGGGCGCGGGCGGCGGCCGCGCCGGTGCTGGCGGCCCTGGGGCTGCGGGACGCGAAGGTGGACGCGAGCCGGGTGTTCGGCGCCGTGCGGACGGTCACGGCCGATCCGGTGCTGGGCGGGCTGCCCACGTACGGGCGGCAGACCGTCCTGCGGGTCGGTGCCGACGGCCGGGTGACGGACGGCGCGGGGGCGGTGGTGGCTCCGGTGAAGGGCGCGGAGTATCCGCTGGTCAGCGCCGCGCGGGCGCTGGAGGAGCTCAACCGGCGGGCCGGGAAGGGCGGCGGGGTCCGGATCGGCGGCTGCGCGACGCCGGTGCCGGCGGACGAGGGCGCGGGCGAGGGCGCGGGGAGCGCCCCGGGATCGGCCGCCGCTTCGTCGCCGCCGTGCTCGGGCGGCACGCTGCCGCGCGCGTCGGTGCCGATACGCGGGGCGACGCTGGCGCTGGCCGCGAGGTCGGTGGGCGGCCGGCCCGCGCTGGTGCCGTCGTGGCTGTTCGAGGCCGCGGTGCCGGGCGGCGGGAAGGCGACGGTGACGGTCGTCGAGCCGGCGGTGGACCCGAAGTTCCTGACCTCGGCCCGGTCCGCACGACCGGCTCCGGGCAAGGGCGCCGGGCGGGCGGTCCCGGCCCAGGTGACCTCGTACAGCGCCGACGGGACGAAGCTCACCCTGCACTTCTGGGGCGGGGTGTGCAGCGACTACGCGGCGACGGCACCGGCCCAGTCGGCGGCGGCGGTGACGGTGAAGGTCACGGGCGTGGAGCGGGAGCCCGGGCGGCCGTGCGTGCTGACGGCCCGGCGGTTCGACCGGAAGGTGGCGCTGGACCGGCCGCTGGACGGGCGGAAGGTGGTGGACGTGGTGACGGGCGAGCCGGTGCCGCGGGGCTGATCCCTCTCCGGACGTCCGGACACGCGGAAAGGCGGGCACCCCTCCGGGAGGGGCGCCCGCCTTCCGTGCGCGGCCTGAGACCGTCAGCGCGGCCTGGGACCGTCAGCTGAAGGAGTCGCCGCAGGCGCAGGAGCCCGTGGCGTTCGGGTTGTCGATCGTGAAGCCCTGCTTCTCGATGGTGTCGACGAAGTCGATGGAGGCGCCGCCCAGGTACGGGGCGCTCATCCGGTCGGTGACGACCTTGACGCCGTCGAAGTCCTTCACGACGTCGCCGTCGAGCGAGCGCTCGTCGAAGAACAGCTGGTAGCGCAGGCCGGAGCAGCCGCCGGGCTGGACGGCGACGCGCAGCGCGAGGTCCTCCCGGCCCTCCTGCTCCAGCAGGCTCTTGACCTTCGCTGCCGCGGCGTCGGACAGGAGGATGCCGTCGCTCACAGTGGTCTTCTCGTCCTGAACGGACATCTGCTTCACTCCCGGGTTTCGTGCGGACTCTTGCCCTCGGCTGAACCGACGGAGCCCGGGATTCATTCCGGGTCCGGCCGTGTGTTCCTGGCTTTCATGCTCGCACATCCCTTGCGCGCCCGGGAATGCGTCACATCGACGCAATGGGCATCGTCAAAGTGACACGAAGCGGTTATGATAGATAGCGTCAAATTGACGACAAGGCCGGTGCAGCTCAGTCCGGTCGTCCGCAGAACAGAAAGGGTGCGTGTCGTGACCACCGCCCAGTCCCTGGATTTCCAGGACCCCGCCCCGTCGCCCCTCGCCCTGCTGCTGCTCGGCCGCGAGTCCGACCCGCGCAGCGAGCGCGGCGTGGAGTGCCCCGGCGACCTGCCCGCGCCCTCCGACCCGGACCTGGTGGAGCGGGCACGCGCCGCGAAGGCGAAGCTGGGTGACCGGGTGTTCGTCCTCGGCCACCACTACCAGCGCGACGAGGTGATCGAGTTCGCGGACGTCACCGGCGACTCCTTCAAGCTCGCCCGGGACGCGGCGGCCCGGCCGGACGCGGAGTACATCGTCTTCTGCGGCGTGCACTTCATGGCCGAGTCGGCCGACATCCTCACCACCGACGCCCAGCAGGTCGTCCTGCCGGACCTGGCCGCCGGCTGCTCGATGGCCGACATGGCCACCGCCGAGCAGGTCGCCGAGTGCTGGGACGTGCTCACCGAGGCGGGCGTGGCCGAGACCACCGTCCCCGTCTCGTACATGAACTCCTCCGCCGACATCAAGGCGTTCACCGGCAAGCACGGCGGCACCATCTGCACCTCCTCCAACGCGGAGCGGGCGCTGAACTGGGCGTTCGAGCAGGGCGAGAAGGTCCTCTTCCTCCCGGACCAGCACCTGGGCCGCAACACCGCCGTCCGCGACCTGGGCATGTCCCTCGACGACTGCGTCCTCTACAACCCGCACAAGCCGAACGGCGGCCTCACCGCCGAGGAGCTGCGCGGCGCGAAGATGATCCTGTGGCGCGGCCACTGCTCCGTCCACGGCCGCTTCTCCCTCGACTCCGTCCGCGAGGTGCGCGAGCGCATACCCGGCGTCAACGTGCTGGTGCACCCCGAGTGCAAGCACGAGGTCGTGGCCGCCGCGGACTACGTGGGCTCCACCGAGTACATCATCAAGACCCTGGAGGCCGCCCCGGCCGGGTCGAAGTGGGCCATCGGCACCGAGCTCAACCTGGTCCGGCGGCTGGCGAACCGTTTCGCCGCGGAGGGCAAGGAGATCGTCTTCCTGGACCGGACGGTGTGCTTCTGCTCGACCATGAACCGGATCGACCTGCCGCACCTGGTGTGGGCGCTGGAGTCGCTCGCCGAGGGGAAGGTCGTCAACCGGATCGAGGTGGACCCGGAGGTGGCGGCTTTCTCGAAGCTCGCCTTGGAGCGGATGCTCGCGCTGCCGTAGGCAGCGGTTTTCTGGGGGTGTTGCCCCGGTCCCGCCCCTTCCCGTTTCTTGCGGGGGCTGCGCCCCCGCACCCCCCAAACCGCGCTCCGCGCGGTTGTCCTCAAACGCCGGACGGGCTGAATAGTCAGCCCGTCCGGCGTTTGAGGACAAGGGGGTCGGGGGCGCAGCCCCAGGAAACGGCGAAGTGGGGGTGCCCCCTCTGGGGGAGGGGCTGGGGATCACTCCGCCCGAGGCCGCACCAGCCCGGTCTCGTAAGCGATCACGACCAACTGCGCGCGATCCCGCGCACCAAGCTTCGCCATCGCCCGATTGACGTGCGTCTTCACCGTCAGCGGACTGACAGCCAGCCGCTCCCCTATCTCGTCATTCGACAACCCACCCGCCACCTGCACCAGAACCTCCCGCTCCCGCCCGGTCAGCGCGTCGAGCGCCTCCGCCCCGGGCCGCGCGGGGCCCCCGGGGTGGGGCCCGCCCTGGGCGAGGAACGTGGCGATCAGCCCCTTCGTCGCCGCGGGCGACAACAGCGCCTCGCCGGCCGCGGCGATGCGGATGGCGGCGAGGAGCTCGTCGGGCTCGGCGCCCTTGCCGAGGAAGCCGGAAGCGCCGGCGTGCAGGGACTGCACCACGTACTCGTCGACCTCGAAGGTCGTGAGCATCACGACCCGCACCCCGTCGAGCGCCGGATCGGAGCAGATCTCCCGGGTCGCGGCGAGGCCGTCCATGCCGGGCATCCGGATGTCCATGAGCACCACGTCGGGCCGCACCTCGCGGGCCAGCCGCACCGCCTCGGCGCCGTCCGCGGCCTCGCCGACCACCCGCATGCCGGCTTCGGAGTCGACGAGGACGCGGAAGGCGCTGCGCAGCAGGGCCTGGTCGTCGGCGAGGAGAACGCTGATGGGGGACTCGTCCGTCATGGGGTCAGCCTAGGCGCGGACGCCGGTGGGGACGGGCAGCCGGACGCGGACCCGGAACCCGGCGACGCCCTGCCGCGGCCCGGTCTCGATCGTGCCGCCTAGGGCCGTCACCCGCTCCCGCATGCCGACCAGCCCGTGCCCGCCGGGCCCCGGTCCGTCGGCTTCCCGGCCACCGTCTTCCGGGCCGTCGTCCAGGACGGTGAGCACCAGGCTCCCGGGGGCACGGAGGATGACCACCTCGGCCCGGGCCCCGGGCCCGGCGTGCTTGTGCACGTTGGTCAGCGCCTCCTGGAGGACCCGGTACGCGGTGAGGTCGACGGCGGCCGGCAGCGCACCGGCGACGGACGTGGCGGGGTCCTCGTCACCGGGCTCGGGCCCGGGCCCGTCGGTGGGCGCGCCGGTCACGGTGACGGCCACGCGCAGGCCGGCCCGGGTGAAGCCGTCCACGAGCTGGTCGAAGGCGCCCAGGCCGGGCGCCGGCTCGGTGGGGGCCTCGGAGTCGCCGTACTGGCGCAACAGGCCGACGGTGGAGCGGAGTTCGTCGAGCGCGGACCGGCTGGCCTCCCGGACGTGGGCGAGGGCCTGCTTCGCCTGGTCGGGGCGGCTGTCCATGACGTGCGAGGCCACCCCGGCCTGGACGTTGACCAGCGCGATGTGGTGGGCGACGACGTCGTGCAGCTCGCGGGCGATCCGCAGCCGCTCCTCGGCGACCCGGCGGCGGGCCTCCTCCTCGCGGGACAGCTCGGCGCGCAGCGCCCGTTCCTCGATCGCGGCGACGTACGCCCGCCGGCTGCGGACTGCGTCGCCCGCGGCGGCGGCCATGCCGGCCCAGGCGAGCATCCCCACGTTCTCCTGCGCGTACCAGGGCGGCGGGCCCACCAGCATCACCGCGCCGGTGAGGGCGGCGATCGTCACCGCGGCGATGCGGAGGGCCGCGGCGCGTTCGGTGCGGGAGACGACGGTGTAGAGCGCCACGACGGCCGACAGCGCGACCTGGATCCGCGGGATCCCGTCCCCGGCGTCCGCCGCGCCCACCACCGTGAGGACGGACGTCACCGCCAGCACCGCGCGCGGCGCCCGGCGCCGGACGGTGAGGGCCGCAGCTGCGAGGACGGCGCACGTCACGAAGACGGGGGCGAGGGGGTGGGTCGCCACCCGGTGGCCGACGAAGACGCTGCCGATCATGAGGGCGAGGACGGTGGCGGCGACGGCGGCGTCGGCGGCCGTCGGGTGGGCGCGGAGTTGGCCCCAGACGGTGGGGGTGGTCATCGCGGCCCCTTCGCGTGCGGGACGGAGAATGTGCGGCGGCGCCTGCGGCGGGCTGTGCCCCTGGCCCGCCCCTTCGCCGATTCCTGGGGCTGCGCCCCAGACCCCCTGATCGCGGCTCCGCCGCTCGTCCTCAAACGCCGGACGGGCTGATTCAGCCCGTCCGGCGTTTGAGGACTGGGGGTGCCCCCTCTGGGGGAGCCCGCAGGGCGCTTCGGGGGTGCGGGGGCTCGCCCCCGCAAGAAACGGTGAAATGGGGGTCCCCCCTCTGGGGGAGGGACCGGGGCACAGCCCCCCGCAGGGGTCACCCAGGGATCAGCCCGTCATCGCTGAGCATCTCGCGGACCTCCGCGAGCGACGCGTCGGGCGCGGGCAGAATCAGCTCGGAAGGTTCGAGAGCGTCGTCGGGCAACGGATCGCCGATACGGCGGACCGCTTCGAGCAGAGCCCCGAGCGTCCGCCGGAACCCCTCCTCGTCCCCGCCCTCCATCTCCTCGAGAAGCTCGTCGTCCAGCGCGTTGAGCTCGGTGAAGTGGCTGTCGGCCAGCTTCCACTGGCCCTCCCCCATGATGCGAACGATCACGGCGCCTCCTCTCGTTCCGCGGCCCGCGCGTCAGCGCTTGTGGAAGTCGGGCCGATCCTGCGGCTGGGCGGACTGCGACGCGGCGCCGCCCTCGATGGCCGGCTTGGCGGTGCCGCCGGAGAGCTCGGCCTTCATCCGCTGGAGCTCCAGCTCGACGTCGGAGCCGCTGGACAGGCGGTCCAGTTCGGCCGTGATGTCGTCCTTGGCCATGCCGGTGGGGTCGTCGAGGGCGCCGGAGGCGAGGAGCTCGTCGATGGCGCCGGCCCGGGCCTGGAGCTGGGCGGTCTTGTCCTCGGCACGCTGGATGGCCATGCCGACGTCGCCCATCTCCTCCGAGATGCCGGAGAAGGCCTCGCCGATGCGGGTCTGGGCCTGGGCGGCGGTGTAGGTGGCCTTGATGGTCTCCTTCCGGGTGCGGAAGGCGTCGACCTTGGCCTGGAGCCGCTGGGAGGCGAGCGTGAGCTTCTCCTCCTCGCCCTGGAGCGTCTGGTGCTGCGTCTCCAGGTCGCTGACCTGCTGCTGGAGGGCGGCGCGGCGGGTGAGCGCCTCGCGCGCCAGGTCCTCGCGGCCGAGGGCCAGCGCCTTGCGGCCCTGCTCCTCCAGCTTCGAGGACTGCCCCTGGAGCTGGGTGAGCTGGAGCTCCAGGCGCTTGCGGGAGGTGGCCACGTCGGCCACGCCCCGGCGTACCTTCTGGAGCAGTTCGACCTGCTTCTGGTACGAGTAGTCGAGGGTCTCGCGCGGATCCTCGGCCCGGTCCAGGGCCTTGTTGGCCTTCGCGCGGAAAATCATCCCCATACGCTTCATGACACCGCTCATGGGCCTCGCGCGCCCCCTTCTGACCGACTAGCTCGGGCTTCGGCTCCATCACACCTACAGAACCCACAGTACGGGGCCTGTCCCCATTACCGCACTGTCCGGACCCGGATGCGCTCCTCCTGCAGGACGATCGAGGACGCGCGGTCCTCCGGCGGGAGGAGGAGACCGGACTCCGGGTGGGCCCGGGTGGCCCCGGGTGCGGCCCGCGGGGCGGGGCGCCCCGCGGAGGCCATCCTGGGATCATTCCCCAGAACGCTGGGGTCCACCCCCGGGACCCCGTACCCTTGGGTCCCGTGTTCCGAAGCCGTTCGAAGGAAGAGCAGTCCGCCAAGGCCGCCGACGTCAAGGTGACCGCGGACCAGCCCCAGCAGCCCCGTCATCCGGAGGCCCCCAAGGGCCGCCCCACGCCCAAGCGCAGCGAGGCGTCGGCCCAGCGCCGCAGCCTGGCCAGTACGCCGGCCAACCGCAAGGAGGCCGCCAAGCGGCAGCGTGAGGCCCGCCGTGCCGACATGGCCAAGCAGCGCGAGGCGCTGGCCAACGGCGACGAGCGGTTCCTGCCCGCCCGTGACAAGGGGCCCGTCCGCCGCTTCGCGCGGGACTTCGTGGACTCCCGGTTCACGGTCATGGAGTTCTTCCTGCCGCTCGCGGTGGTCATCCTCGTGCTGAGCATGTTCAACCGCGGAGCGTTCCAGCAGTACGTGCTGCTGGCGTGGATGGTCGTCATCCTGGTGATCGTCGTGAACTCGGTGGTCCTCGCGGTCGGCCTGCGCAAGGGGCTGAAGGAGCGCTTCGCCGGCGAGCCCACCAAGGGCGCCGTCCCCTACGCGCTGATGCGCTCCCTGCAGATGCGGCGGCTGCGGCTGCCCAAGCCGAAGGTCGCGCGCGGGGAGAAGCCCTGAGCGGCTCCCCGAACGGCTCCTCGTGGGGCCCGGCCGGCACGCTGCCGGACGGGCCCGGGGCGGTACGGGAGCCGGTGTCCGGCCCGGTCCCCGGGGCGGTGTTCTGGCCGGCCCCCGTTCCGCCGCAGGGCACGGTGCACGCGGGGACGGCCTCTTGGACCGGCCCTGAAGCGACCTCCGGGCCCGTCCCCGGATACTCCGGACTCTCTGGACTCGCTGGACACTCCGGACTCTCCGAGTTCTCCGGACCGGGGACGTTCTCCACTTACGGCGGCGGCTTCACCGGAGCCGCCGGGGCCGCCGGGGCCGTCGAGTCCACCGGGGCCGCCGGGCACGCCGAGTTCGCCGACGAGGGCCTGCTGGAGGGCCTGCGGAACACGGTCCGGCACGAACTGGTCGCCCGCCAGATCGACGAGCAGATCGCGGCCCGCTTCCCCGCCGACCGGCGGCTGCGGATCCTGGACGTGGGCCTCGCCCACGGCACCCAGGCGCTGCGGCTGGCCCGCGCCGGGCACGAGGTGACGGCGCTGGAGTCGGACCCGGCGACGGTGGCCGCCGTCCGCAAGGTGCTCGCCGCCGGGCCCGCGGAGGTCCGCGAGCGCGTACGGCTGCTGGAGGGCGACGGCCGGGACACCGGGGCGCACTTCACGCCGGGCGCCTTCGACCTCGTCCTCTGCCACGGCGTGCTGATGTACGTGCCGGAGCCGGATCCCCTGCTGGCCGGGCTCGCCCGCGTGCTGGCCCCCGGCGGGCTGCTCTCGCTGCTCGTCCGCAACGCCGACGCGCTGGCCCTGCGGCCCGGGCTGGCCGGCGACTGGGACCGCGCGCTCGCCGCCTTCGACTCCCCCTACGGCACCGACTGCACAGGCGCCCCCGTCCGCGCCGACCGGCGCGAGGCGCTGGCCGCCACCCTGGCGGGCATCGGCGCCCCGCTGCGCGCCTGGTACGGCGTCCGCGTCTTCACCGACCCGCCGGCGTGCCCCCGCCGGGCCGACCTCGACCGCCTGCTGGCGGCGGAGGACCGGGCCGGGCGGACGGATCCGTACCGCGCGGTGGCGGCGCTGCTGCACCTGTGCGGGGTGCGGGGCGGATAGCGCTTCGGGGCCCCCAGCCCCTAGGGACCCCTAGCTAGGGACCCCTAAGGGTCGGGGCCAACCTCCTCCCCCGTCCCCTAAGGGCCATCCCCACCCTGTCAGGGAGCCCCTTACACAAGGTGCCCCTGACAGGATTCAGCTCTCAGCTCTCCGCCGCCGCCCGCAGGCTCATCGGGGACTGGTAGATCTCCTGGCCGTCCTCGAAGAGGCGCACCTGCTCCACACCGCCGTCCAGCAGCGCCCGCCACTCCTCGCCGAGCCAGGACTCCGCGTCCCCCTGCGTCGAGAACTCCTCCGGCTCGACCGACGGAGCCGTCTCCGTCCCGTCCGCCTTCTCGAACCGCCACACCCACGCCATGCCAGCCTCCAAAGGCTCGTGGTTCGCTGCCGAACCGCAGCCTAACCCCCGGCCGGGGGCGCGGTCCCGGGGCGAGAAAGGGTGATCCCGGCGCGCCCGCCGTGCGCGGACGCGAGACGATCGGGGCGTGGAACTGACTCTGCTCGGCACCGGGGCCCCCGAGGGGCTGCCGCGCCCCGGCTGCCCCTGCGCCGCCTGCGCCACCGCCGTCGGCGAGGACGCCCGTGCGGCGACCGCCCTGCTCGTCGACGGCGAGCTGCTGCTCGACCTGACGCCCGGGCCCGCGTTCGCGGCCGCGCGGGCGGGCCGGTCCGTCGCCGGGGTGCGGCAGGTGCTGCTCTCCCACCCGCACGACGGCCCGGCCGTCGAGCTACCGCCCGGCCTGCCGGCGCCGGTCCGGGTCCCGGACGGCCGCGACCTGTCGGTGATCAGCGGGCACCGGGTGCGGGCCGTGGCCCTGGACGCGCCGGGCACGGGGTACGAGGTGACGGGCCCGGACGGCGACCGGCTGCTCTACCTGCCGCCCGGCGGCGCCCCGGCCGGGCTCTCCACCGCGGCCGGCCCGTACGACATCGTGCTGCTCGACGTCGTGGACCGGCCGGACGCGCTGGCCCGGCTGCGCGAGACGGGCGCCGTCACCGCGACCACGGACGTCATCGCCGTCCACCTCGGCCACGAGGTCCCCCCGGGGCGCGAGCTGCACCGCCGGCTCGCCGCGGCCGGCGCGCGGACCGTCCCCGACGGCAGCACACTGACCGTCGGCGACTACCACGCCGTCCCGGACGTGCCGCGGCGTACGCTCGTCCTCGGCGGGGCGCGCTCCGGCAAGTCCGTGGAGGCGGAGCGGCGGCTGGAGTCGTTCCCCGACGTCCTCTACGTCGCCACCGGCGGCACCCGCGACGGCGACTCCGACTGGGCGGCCCGCGTCGCCCTGCACCGCGAGCGCCGCCCCTCCTCCTGGCGCACGGCCGAGACCTGCGACCTCGTCCCCCTCCTCGCCGCCGACGGCCCGCCCCTGCTCATCGACTGCCTCTCCCTCTGGCTCACCCACGCCATGGACTCCGTCTCCGCCTGGGACGACGCGGCGTGGGCGAACGGCGCCGCCTCCGAACTGGCCCAGCGGGTCGCCTCCCTCGTCCGCGCCGTCCGGGAGACGCGGCGGACCGTCGTCGCCGTCAGCAACGAGGTCGGGTCCGGGGTCGTTCCGGCGACCGCTTCCGGGCGGCGGTTCCGGGACGAGTTGGGGAGGTTGAACGCGGCGTGGGCGGCGGAGTGTGAGCACGTGCTGCTGGTGGTGGCGGGGGCGGCGGTGCGGCTGCGGTAGGGAGGGTTCGAGCCCGTCCGGCGTGTGAGGACGAGCGGCGAAGCCCGCGACAAGCGGGGTCTGGGGCGCAGCCCCAGGAAACGGCGAAAGGGCGGGACCGGGGCACCGCACCCCCCGACCCCAGCCCAGCGCAGCGGTAGTGTGTCGCGGATGAGCGGTCTGAATCTTGACGAGTTCGCCACGCTGATCGAGCGCCCCGACCCCGACACCCGCCGCGAAGCGGAAGAGCGGCGCGAACGCCTCGCCCACCGCCCGGGCTCCTTCGGCCGCCTGGACGAGCTCGGCGAGTGGCTCGCCGCCGCGCAGGGCGGGGTGCCGGTCAAGCCGGTGGAGCGGCCGAAGGCGATCCTGTTCGCGGGGGACCACGGCGTCGCCTCGCTGGGCGTCTCCGCCGGGCCCGCGGAGGGCGCGTACGAGCTGGTGCGCGCCGCGCTGGAGGGCGAGAGCGCCCCGGCGGTGCTGGCCCGCACCTCCGGCGTGGAGCTGCGGATCGTCGACATGGCGCTGGACTGCGATCCGGAACTGCTGCCGGCGGACGTCACCCGGCACCGGGTGCGTCGCGGCTCGGGCCGGATCGACGTCGAGGACGCGCTGACCATGGAGGAGGCGGAGCGGGCGTTCCGCGCCGGGATGGCGATCGCCGACGAGGAGGCCGACTCCGGCACGGACCTCGTCGTCCTCGGCGACCTGAGCGTGGGCGGCACGACCGCCGCGGGCGCGCTGATCGGCGCGCTGTGCGGGACGGACGCGTCGGTGGTGACCGGCCGCGGCGGCGCGGGCATCGACGACCTGGCGTGGATGCGCAAGTGCGCGGCGATCCGGGACGCGCTGCGCCGGGCCCGGCCGGTCCTCGGCGACCAGCTGCGGCTGCTGGCGACGACCGGTGGCGCGGACCTGACCGCGACCACCGGGTTCCTGCTGCAGAGCGCGGTCCGGCGGACGCCGGTGATCCTGGACGGCGTGGTGTCGGCGGCGTGCGCCCTCGTCGCGCAGCGTG
>NZ_JAIQLH010000210.1 GCF_020037025.1 Streptomyces huiliensis
TGATGCTCTCCGGGGTGCTCGACCGCGTCGACGGGCTGCCGGGCGCCCAGGCGGACGCGCTGCGGTCCGCCTTCGGCATGGCCTCCGACGGCACCGGCGGCGACCGCTTCCTCGTGGGCCTCGCGGTGCTCACCCTCCTCGACGGCCTCGCGGAGCAGCAGCCGTTGCTGTGCCTCGTCGACGACGCGCAGTGGCTGGACCGGGAGTCGGCGGACGCCCTGCTGTTCGCCACCCGGCGGCTGGGCGCCGAGCCGATCGCCGTGCTGCTGGCCGTCCGCGAGGACGACGCCCCCGCCTTCCCCGCCCCCGGCGTCCCGGAGCTGCGGCTGTCCGGGCTGGACGCCGCGTCGGCCGGCGCGCTGCTGGACGAGCACGCAGCCGGCCTGTCCCGGCACGCGCGCGAGCTCGTCCTCAAGGAGGCCGCGGGCAACCCGCTGGCGCTGCGCGAACTCCCCACCGCACAGGGAGAGGCGGAACGGTACGCCTCCCCGTACGGCATGGCCGTCCTGCCCCCGCACAGCAGGCTGCTGCGCGCGTTCACCACGGCCGTCGCCGCGCTGCCGGAACGCACCCGGGCCCTGCTCCTCGTCGCCGCCGCGGCGGGCGCGGCCGACCTCGCGGCCGTGCTCGGCGCGGCGGAACGTTTCGACGCCTCCCTCGACGACCTCGAACCGGCCGAGCGCGCACGCCTGTTGGGTCTCGCGGACGGCCGGCTCGCCTTCCGGCACCCCCTGGTGCGGACCGCCGTCTACCAGGACGCGCCGGCGAGCCGCCGGATCGCCGCGCACCGGGCGCTGGCCGACGCGCTGGCCGACCGGCCCGACCAGGCGGACCAGCGGGCCTGGCACCTCGCCGCCGCCGGGACCGGGCCCGACCCGGAGACCGCCCGGCTGCTGGAGGAGACCGCCGAACGCGCCCGCGCGCGCGGCAGTTCGCGCG